>CALGGX010000164.1 GCA_937916025.1 uncultured Selenomonadales bacterium | reverse complement strand
CCGATCTCCCATTTCGTCTTATTAATGGGAGCCCATGATTATGAAAACGAATGGACCCCGCAGAGGAAACGAGATAACCGGCGGGAGCGTGAGAAACTATGAGCAAAAAAGAAGAGAGACTGAAGGCACAACAGGAATTTATTGACGAGAAGGGCATTATTTATCTGGAGAACGTAAGTAAAACGTATTCGGCAGGCGTGGCGGCGGTAGACAACGTAAACTTAAGCGTAAAGCGCGGCGAATTCGTGTTTGTGGTCGGAGAGAACGGCGCGGGCACGGTTTTTTTCTCGCACTGCACGATGCGTTGCGTTTTCTGTCAAAACCACGAGATCAGTACGGGCGGATTCGGCATTGGAGTATCGATCGAGCGGCTGGCGGAGATTTTTATCGAGCAACAGTCGCGCGGCGCGGCGAATATCGAGCTCGTCACTCCGACGCATTACACCGATCAGATCATCGACGCCGTTTCGATTGCAAAAAAACACGGCTTGACATTGCCGATTGTTTGGAATTCAAACGGCTATGAACGCGTCGAGACGATTGATCGATTGCGCGGAGTCGTCGACATTTATCTGCCCGATCTGAAATATCTCGACGATCGAGCGGCGGTTGAGTACTCGAATGCGCCGAGATATTTCGATTATGCATCGCGCGCGATATCGGCAATGGTTGAGCAGATCGGGCGACCGATTTTCGACGGCGATTTAATGAAGCGCGGCGTGCTCGTCCGACATTTGATTTTGCCGAATCGGCGTCGCGAGAGCATGCAAATTGTCGAGTGGCTGTATCAAAACTTCGGCGATGACATTTACATCAGTCTGATGAACCAATATACGCCGATGTTCCGCGCGGCTGAATTCGGCAAACTCAATCGCCGCCTTACGACGTTTGAATATCAATCGGTGATCGATCATGCTCTGAAAATCGGAGTTCGGAACTGTTTCATTCAAGTCGGCAGGACAGCGTCGTCAGAGTTCGTGCCGGTGTTTGACGGGAGTGGCGTAACTCCGATCTGATGATACTCGATGCCGAAACGTTTCAGCGTTTTCGGATTGAATTGATTGCGTCCGTCGAAAATGATCGGCGTCTTTAAGAGCGTTGCGATCTCGCCGAAGTCGGGCTGTCGAAATTCGCGCCACTCCGTGATCAATATCAACGCGTCCGCGCCTTTCAATGCTTCGTATTTGCTTTCGACATAATCAATCGCGTCGCTTTTAAACAATTCCTTTGCGCGCGGCATTGATTTCGGATCGTAAGCCGTGATCTTCGCGCCGCGCTTGAGCAATTCGCCGACGATTGTCAACGACGGAGCCTCGCGCATATCGTCCGTATTCGGCTTGAAACTCAAACCCCAGACCGCAAACCGCCGCGCGGAGAGGTCTTCGCCGAAACGTTTGACGATTTTCATCGGAATGAGTTTCTTTTGATTGCGATTGACAATTTCAACCGCTTCGAGAATTTTCGGCTCGTAAGAATTTTTTTTGCCGAGCGCGATCAATGCCTGCATGTCTTTCGGAAAACAACTGCCGCCGTAGCCGCAACCGGCGTAAATGAAATTGTAGCCGATGCGCGAGTCCGAACCGATTCCGAGCCGTACATGATTGACATTCGCGCCGACGCGCTCGCAAATGTTGCTGATCTCGTTCATGAAACTGATCTTTGTCGCGAGCATGGCATTCGCCACGTATTTCGTCATTTCCGCACTCTCGATATCCATCATTATAAACCGATCCGTATTCAGAACATAGACGCCGTAAAGCTCGCGCATGACATTCGCCGCCGCCTCGTTATCCGTGCCGATCACAATTCTATCCGGACGCATGCAATCGCCGACCGCCGCGCCCTCTTTCAGAAATTCCGGATTCGAGATCACGTCGAATGTAAGATCGGAATTTCGAGCATCGAGCTCGCGCTGAATGATCTCGCGTACCATTCGCGCGGTGCCGACAGGAACCGTCGATTTGTTGACGACATACATATGCCGACACATGTGTTGCCCGATCTCGACGGCGGCGGCGCGAACAAAACTCAAATCGGCATCGCCGTCTTCAGCCGGAGGCGTCCCTACTGCTATGAAACAAAATTCTGCATGCTCGAGCGCATTCGGAAGGCTCGTCGTGAAAAACAAATGCCCGAGATTTTGGTTTGAATGAATGATCGATTCCAGTCCGGGCTCGTAAATCGAAATTTTTCCGGCGTTCAGTGAATTGATTTTTTCCGCATCAATGTCGACGCACCAAACTTGATTACCCATTTCGGCGAAACACGCGCCGGTCACCAGACCGACATAGCCGACGCCGACCACTGCAATATTCATTGCATCACCTCATCGATTGAAAGTATTCGATCGTCTTTTGCAAACCTTCTTCGAGTTGAATTTTCGGCTCCCAACCGAGCTTCCGTTTTGCGAGCTCGATGATCGGTTGACGACGCACGGGATCATCGCTCGGCAACGGCGCATGAATGATCTTCGAGCGCGAGTTCGTCAATGCAATGACCTTTTCAGCCAATTCGAGCACCGTGAATTCGCCGGGATTGCCGAGATTGATCGGTCCCGTCAAACCTTCGGCATTCATCATCCGCACGATGCCTTCGATCAAATCGTCGACATAGCAGAAACTTCGCGTTTGCGAGCCGTCGCCGTAAACCGTGATATCATCGCCGTTCAATGCCTGCATTATGAAATTCGAGACAACTCTCCCGTCATCGGGATTCATCTTCGGACCGTACGTGTTGAAGATCCGAATGACGCGAATATCGGTGCCGCGCCGACGATGATGATCGAAAAACAGCGTCTCGGCAATGCGCTTGCCTTCATCGTAGCGCGAGCGAAT
>CALGGX010000163.1 GCA_937916025.1 uncultured Selenomonadales bacterium | reverse complement strand
GGGGGGGGGGGGATCGATCGAAATACACAGAGGTTTGCTCGACAAGCCGGGCGATATCGATGCAAACGATCCGACGATCATCGATCGGCTCCCTCTCGATTATTCCATTCTCGACGAAATCGATTACGAATATCCGGCGAGCGATGCGTATTTCGGATATACCACGCGCGGTTGCATTCGACGGTGTCCGTTCTGCGCGGTGCCGACGCTCGAGCCGATTTACAAAAACTTCGTCAGCATCCGAGAGCAGATCGCGTATGTCGATCGCAATTTCGGCAAGAAACGCGAGTTGCTGTTGATGGATAACAACGTGCTCGCCTCGACCGAGTTCGATCGCATCATCGACGAGATCAAAGCGATCGGCTTCGCGAAAGGCGCGACTTACATTCCCGACAGCGAGTACGAGATCGCTTTTCGGAATTTGACGACCGGTTTCGGCAATTGCAGTTTCAACAATCGAGCTTACATCAGAAAAATGATCGGCATTTACGACAAGCTCGCCGCGCGGCTCGACAAGCTCAGCAAAAATCAAAGCGCGGACTTTTATCTCGAGCGCGAGCAACGTCTGCTGTTATATCCCGAAACTGCAACCATCGATCAAATCATTGCCTTCGATCCGATCGCGCGGGCGTATTTTGAGAAGCATTTCAAGCAAATCAGCCGCAAACGCCATATCGATTTCAATCAAGGCGTCGACGCGCGATTGATCAACGACGACAACATGAAATTGCTCGCCGAGATCAATATTCGTCCGCTTCGGATTGCGTTTGATCATTGGGAGCAACGAGACATTTACGAGCGCGCCGTCCGACTCGCCGCAAAGTACGGCATCGAGGAACTGTCGAATTATCTGCTGTACAATTTCCATGACACGCCGGAGGAACTGTACAATCGAATGCGGTTAAACGTCGAGCTGTGCGAAGAACTCGACGTGCGGATTTATTCCTTCCCCATGCGATATCACCCAATCCGAGACGAAAAATATTTTTCCAATCGGAATTATATCGGCGAGCACTGGAATAAAAAATTCATCCGCGCGGTGCAGGCAGTGATGAACTCGACGAAGGGCAAGATCGGACGCGGCAAAGAATTTTTCTTGAAGGCATTCGGGCGCGATCTCGACGAATTTCGCGAGTTGTTGTGGATGCCGGAAGAGTTCATCATCAATCGGCTGAAGTATGAAGACAATTTGACGGCAGAGTGGCGCGCGGCATTCAATTCGCTCGACGATGAAAAACTCGCCGCCGTCAAGCAAATTGTTGCCGAGAATAATTTTGACGACAATCTTTTTTTGCCGGACGATGAAGAAATTCGACAAGTGCTCGAGTACTGGCAAAAAACTTGACGCGCGCGCCGTCGGCAATTAAAATTCCAATCGAAAGGAGGTTTTCTCATGAAAAAATTGTTGATGGCGTTGGCGATTGTCGGTTTGCTTACGAGCGGTTGCGGCAATCAAAACAACACTCCGGAGCCGAAACCGGCGCAATCGGAACAAAAACCCGACTTCGAGCAGGCGGTCGAGCCCGTCAAAGACGCGGCAGCCGATGCCAAACAACAGGTCGAGACGATGGCAACCGACGCGAAGGAAGCGGCTGAAGGCGCAGCGGCGGATGCTCAAAACATGGCAAGCGATGCCAAAGACAAAGCCGAGTCGATGGCGGCGGACGCTCAGAACATGGCAAATGATGCGAAAGATGCGGCGGCAGGCATGGCGAGTGATGTGGTCGATCAGGCAAAAGACATGGCGGAATCGGTCATCGATCTGCCGGATATGATCAGCAGCTCGCCGTCGATCGGAGCAACTCGCGAAGCCTTCGAGACGTATGCAACCGAAGCTTATGATGCCACTTTCGACGACAAGGGGCGTATCACGTCGATGCGTTTCAACACGCCGACGATCGACAATGAAATGCTCGCCGGAATTCTGCCTTCCGATGTCAAGATCACTTCTTTCGACACCGACAGCTCCGACGCGACCAAGCAAGTCAATCACTTCCAAGGCACCAGCGAACAGTTGAAAAAAGTTTATCCGTCGAGCGACGGACGCTTCGAGGCGTTCACTAATTTCGACAAACAGACCAGTCAATTCCTCGGCGGCTCGATCTCCGTCAAATGATTTTTTTGCAATCGAATTGCCGATTGGAATTGTACAATCGATCGTCGCTCAAACGGCGATCTTTTTTTGTTCCGATCGATGAAAAAATTGCGTCTGCAAAAATTTTTGACGCGCTAAAGTTGCAGTGGGAGCATCAAGGAGTCAAGATCGATGCTATAATCAATCAAAAATTTTTTTGGAGGTGATGGCGGTGGCGAAAACAGACTTGCAATCACTGCCGCTGTTCAGAGACTTGTCGGAAGATGAAGTCAAACGCTTCCTTCGTCAGACGGGAGCAACGACAAAATCGTACGCGCGCGGCGCGCGAGTGCTTAAGATGTACGAGCCGAATTCAAACATCGGAGTCGTCGTCGACGGCGCGGCGCAAATCGTATCGGAAGATCGAATGGGTAACGAAACGATCGGTCACCGACTCGATCCCGGCGCAATCATCGGAAGCACCGCCGCGATTTTGCATCTCGAGGGCAATTTGACGAGCGTGGTGGCATTATCCGAAATAAAAGTCCTCTGGATTCCGTATCAGGCATTGCTGGTTGCCGGACCGAAACTCAATCGCATTCACGGCATCGTCATGCGAAACATGCTCGAAGCATTCTGCATGAAAAACATTTTGATGATGGAAAAGATCGAAATGTTATCGCATCGTTCGCTCCGAAAGCGCGTGATTCTCTATCTGTTGCAGAACGAAAAACGGCAACGGAACGAGGACGGCACGGTGAAAGTTCCCGGGCGCGTGCAATTGGCGAAAGAACTCGAATGCAATCGGAGTGCCTTGACGCGCGAGATCGGCAATATGAAGCGCGACGGCATTTTGACTTGCGGGCGGCATTGGATGAAGCTCGACAAAGACAAAATCACCGACGACGGCTGATCGATGCGGATTGTTTTCGAGAACGTCACGCTGTCATTCGGCGATCGAAAATTGTTTGACGGTTTGTCGCTCGAAATGTCGGGCGGAACGATCACGGCGGTTGTCGGCGCAAACGGTTCCGGCAAGTCGACATTTCTGAAATTGGCGGGGCAATTCATCCGACCGGACGCGGGTTCGAGCAGGGCGTTTGACGGCGAGCGGGAACTCAACCGCGCGGAATTTCGGAAAAGAACGGCGGCGACGGCACCGACGATGCGCCTGTACGAGCGATTGACGGCAGAAGAGAATTTGCTGTTCTTCTCGAAATTGCGCGGCGCGGCGATTGACGATGTCGATGCGATTTTCAAACGCGTCGGGCTGTCGAGCGTCGATCGGCGAAAATTGGTCGGCGAGTTCTCGACGGGCATGGTTCGGCGATTGAAGTTTGCGATACTGCTGACGGTCGACGCGGACGTATGGTTGCTCGACGAGCCCGGGGCAAATCTCGACGATGCGGGCAAGGCGATTGTAATTTCTGAAATACTCCGCGCGGCGGGTGAAGGAAAATTGATCTTGCTCGCAACGAACGATCCGAACGAAGCGGCGATAAGCGAACGGGTGATTCGGCTTTGAAATTCATCGACGTCCTGAAGAAAGAGATTGCGATCGGCTTTCGACATCGCGCGGCATTTGCCTCAATGCTGATGTTCTGTTTGACGGCATTGGCATGCGTGAGTCTTGCAATCGGCGGAGCCGTGCTCGAGCCGAAACTCCTCGCCGCGTTGTTGTGGATCATCATCTTCTTCGCCGCAACCGTCGGCATTGACCGCGCCTTTGAAGAAGAAGCCGCCGCCGGAACTCTCGACACGCTTCGCATTTACGCCGACGCACAATCGATCCTCTTCGGCAAAATTCTCTACGCGTTGCTGTCATTGACGGCGTTGATGATCTTCTTACTGCCGATGTTCATCATTCTCTTCGACTGTTCGATCGAGAGGCTCCTGCCGTTGATGTTGACGGTCATGCTCGGGCTGATCGGATTGTCGGGAGCCGGAACATTGATTGCGGCAATCTCGTCAACGGCGTCCGTCAAGAGCGGGCTTTTCGCAATTCTGTTGTTTCCGATCGTATTGCCGATTTTTCTGACGGCAATCGGCTTGACGGCGGCGACATTCGGCGGCAGCAATTTCGACTCGTCAATGTGGATTGCAATGACATTGTACGATGCGATTTTGATTACAGCCGCATCAATTCTCTTCGATCATCTTTGGAACTGAAAAATCTTACCGGAAAAGGATGGTGGCGATGATTTCAATAACGCTTTTTACAGTCGGAATAATCGCCGCCGTCTTTTTGCTCGTACCTCCGGCTGAAGGACTCGGCGATCTCGTCCGCATAATCTACTTTCACGTGCCGACGGCATGGCTTTCGGTGATTGCCTTTTTTACGAGCGCATTTTACGCCGCGCAATTTCTTCGACGGCAGGAATTTTCGAGCGACGAACTTTCGGCTCGAGCCGCGCGGATTGGATTTATCTGCGTATTGCTCTCAACGGTGAGCGGCGCGATCTTTTCAAAATTGACATGGGGCGCGTATTGGAATTGGGATCCGCGCCAAACGACGATCTTCGTCCTGATATTGATCTACGGCGCGTATTTGACGCTCCGCGCGGCGGTTTCCGATCAACGCGTCCGCGCAAAAGTCTCGGCGGTTTATTCGTTACTCTCGGTTTTGACGGTGCCGTTTTTGGTTTTCATTCTGCCGCGCATGTATTTTTCATTGCACCCTTCGCCGTTGATCAATTCCGATGCGTCGCTCGACATGGATCGGACGATGCTGATTGTTTTGATGGCGGCGGTGCTCGATGCGACTTTGATTTTCTTCCGATTGATGAGGAGATGATTCCGATGAACAGGCAAATACTCTTGGTAATTCTGATTGCGCTTTTTATCGGCTATGCGGGCTTTACGCTGTCGGATTCGGTGACGCCTTACGTTTCGATAGCCGAAGCGGAAGCGTCGAATTCGACGGTGCAGGTGAAGGGCTTGCTCGATGAAAAATCACCGGCTCCCGCGCAATTCGACAACGAGTTTCGCTTCGTGTTGAAAGACGAAGACGACGGGCGGACGATGCCGGTGAAATATCTCGGAACCAAACCCGATCGATTTGAAGAAGCCTATCATATCGTGGCAATCGGAAAATTCGACGGCGAAGACGGAGCGTTTCATGCAAACAAACTGCTGATTAAATGCCCGTCGAAATATGAAGATCAGCGAGGCGGCGTATGATCGGCGATATATTACTCGGATTGACGCTGGCGTTTTCGTTGTCGACGATGTGTCTCGCGATCACGAAATTTGCATCCGATAAACACATTCGATGGGCGGCATCGGCTTCGGCAATTGCGGCAGTCGCCTCGTCGATCCTCCTTTGGACGATGATATTCGACGACGATTTCTCGATCGCATACATCGCGAGCTACTCCTCTCGCGAGTTGCCGACGATGTACAAATTCTCGGCGTTTTGGGCGGGGCAACAGGGCTCATTCCTGTTCTGGCTGTTGTTTCATGCAATCGCCGGACTTGCGCTCGCATTTCGCTCGACCGTCCGCGCGGAGCTCGCCGTGTATTTCTTCCTGCAGGCGATGTTGACGGTGCTCGTGCTTGCGAAGTCGCCTTTTGCGCCGAGCGAAGTGCTTGCCGCCGACGGATTCGGACTCAACCCGCTGTTGCAGGACTTTTGGATGGCAATCCACCCGCC
>CALGGX010000162.1 GCA_937916025.1 uncultured Selenomonadales bacterium | reverse complement strand
CAATCGTTTTGGTAAACAATCATATATACGTCGGCAAATTTTTGTCAAGAAAAATTCTCGTTTGCGTTAAAGTTTTGATCGATTGCAAACGATAACATGATACAGGCGTGCGGCGGGTGCCGCGTGTTCTTTGAAAAAAAAATTGTCGGCTCGAAACGGGGCGGCAGCGGGCATGAAGATGTGTCCGTCGGCGTCCGGGGGCGAGCTTCGGTCGTCATGGAAATTGGTTGTAAATTGGAGGGAACGCTTTTATGTTGCTTTACGATTTCAAGATGACTTACAATGACAATGCGGCTGCAGAAATTCGCAAGACCAAAAAACATTTCAAGGAGAACATCGAAAACTTCAACAGCGTGCTCGGCTTGGATCGCATCGACGAGCCGTTGCAAGTTTTCATTTATCAGGCGACGCCCGGAACATTTTCAATGACGTGCGCCGTCAACGAGCTTCAGAACCCCTCCGCCGATAAGCTCGAGAAATTTCTGAAAAGCGAACTCGAAGACCAGTATTCAATCAAAGACATCAAAGTCAGCGGGCTCCGCGAAATTACGTCGGAAACTTTCCGCCAACTCATCTCGCGCGGCGAAAATGCCGAAATCATCAATGCATTCCGATTGCTTAACGAACTCTCTTTCGATTATTACGGCAATCATTCATTCAGTATTTCGGAAGTGATTTGCCCGGTTAAGCGCATGACTTACGCGCAAGCGGTTCAGAGCGCGAAGAAACTTATGCCGGATCAATCGCTCCTCGATGAGCTCAAACGCATTTATTCAACCGAAAACAATCGGAAAAAATTCTACGGCATTCCGGTGCATTACAAAATCGTCGCGGGCAGTCACAATCCGGCGATGGCGATGACGAATTTGCTTGTCAACGCGCTCCACGTCAACAAGCGATTGGTCAGTCAACGCATCAGCAGAATTTACGATGTCAATCCGAACTGCTACGGCGAAGAGGATTTCGAGAATGTATTGAAACAGGCGGAAGGCGGCACGGTGCTCATCGAATTGCAGGGAGCAAGCAACGAAACCACCAATTACGCCAGTACTTACGAAGCGGTGGTCGAATTTATTGCAGAGATGGTTCGGAAGTATCAACGAAACACGCAATGTATCTTCCTCGAATCGGCGGAAAACCCGGGCTTTGCTCCGAAATTGATCAGTACTCTGCAGGATGATTTGACGATCATCGAATTGCAGGAAGGCGCGGGAGATCGCAAACAGGCATTCGAGTATTTGAAAAACCTTGAGAAAAATTCGGATACGAATTTCTACAACGATGCGGATTTGGAAAAGGCACTCGGAGATCGAAATACCTTCCGAATGTCGGATATCTATCAAATCCATGACAAACTCTACAGCGGCAGTCTCAAAAACAAGATTTATGTTGCTTACAAAGACATCGAAAAAATTTCCGCGACAAGCGAGGATTCCGATAATAAACCGAATGCATACAAACGACTGCAGGATTTGATCGGCTTGAAAGAACAGAAAACGCTGATCGAGCAAATGTTGGCGTCGAGCAGAATGCAAAAAATCCGAATGAACATGGGAATGCGTCGGCAGGTGATGACGCGGCACATGTGTTTCATGGGAAATCCCGGCAGTGCAAAGACGACGGTCGCGCGGCTGTTGACGGATATTTTGAATGAAGAAGGTTTGCTTCGGACGGGGCTTTTTGTCGAATGCGGACGCGGCGATCTGGTCGGCGAGTACGTCGGTTGGACGGCGAAGATCGTGCAGAAGAAATTCCGCCAAGCTCGCGGAGGAGTGTTGTTCATTGACGAAGCGTATTCTCTGCTCGAAGACGAACACGGACTGTTCGGCGACGAGGCAATCAATACAATCGTGCAGGAAATGGAAAATCATCGCAACAACGTGATAGTGATTTTCGCGGGTTATACCGATCGAATGAAGGAATTCCTCGATCGCAACGAAGGACTTCGGAGCCGAATTGCGTTCCATTTGAATTTTCCGGACTACAATGCCGATGAGCTCGTCGACATTTTGAAGTTGATGATCAAACAAAAGCATTACACCGCGAGCGAAGAAGTTTTTGACGAGTGTCGAAAGATTTTCGTCACCGCCTCGACGCATAAAAATTTCGGCAACGGACGTTTCGTGCGCAATCTGCTCGAGCAGGCGATGCTCA
>CALGGX010000161.1 GCA_937916025.1 uncultured Selenomonadales bacterium | reverse complement strand
TTCGAGGCGACCAGCAATCCTTCTCGCCCGTCGAGCTCGCTGAGAATGCTGATTGCCGCTTCCGCTTCCGAGAACGACAGCGTCGCCACCGCGATCTGCACCGTCGCCTTCTTGCGCGCCTCCGCCTCGAGCTTATCGCTGTAATCGCGGAGCATTTCCATCCCGACCACCGTCGCCCCGTACTCGGCAATGAGAAGATCGTCGTCCGTGAAGTCTTCGTTATATCGCGCGATGATCAACGTCCCGATCCGCTTCCCGACGCCGTAGATCGGCACGATCGTCGTGTTTTTGCCGTCAAACAGACATTTCTTGCCTTCTTCATACGCGCACATGCCCGTCTTCGTCCGAAGGTTGGCGTGCGTTCCTTCCAAGCGATTGATCCAATTGATGTACTGCTTCGGAAATCGCCCGCGACTCAGCACTTTATCGACCATCAGATCGCATTCAAAATTGTCGAGGAAAGCATAGCCGAGTATTTCACCCTTACGGTTCGTGATGTAAACATTCGCTTCGAGCACGTTGCTCAGCACTTTCGACCTGCCGTCGTATTCGATCATGTCGGCGCGCTGCAGCAATTTGTTGATCTTCCGCGTTTTCTCCAATAATGTCGGCATATAATCTCACCTCCCCCAATGTGATTTTCAATCGCGGTTCAATCGATTGTAAGCATAATCGTAGAGATTTTCGCCGACGCTCGAGCGCGGCAGCGGCTTATCCTCTTCGACCGTCACTTCGGTTTTGAAAGTTGCGATCTCCGTCCCGTCCGATCTGTAAAAATTTCGCACGGCTCCTTCGATGTATTTGCCCTCGAGTTTTTCATGAAATCGGATCGTCTCGAGCTCGTATTCGACTTCGTTGATCGATTGTTGATCCGCGAAAAGCCCCTGCAATTCCTCGCGTCCGACTTGGCTGTACGTCTTTCGATACTGCGCGTGGAATTTGAAATCCATATCCGAGCCGCCGTCAAACGTGATCGAAGGCAGTGACGCGTAATAGAAATTGCCGAACTTGTCGCGAGTGACGTAATCCCAACCTTCGAGCTGCGGAGCTTCCGGCGCGGGTTTTTGCGTAAAGTGCGTGATCAACATGATC
>CALGGX010000160.1 GCA_937916025.1 uncultured Selenomonadales bacterium | reverse complement strand
CAAGCGATTTGAATCGGTGCCGCGCGGCGAGTTGCTCAACAATTGGTTTGTGCATCCGAAGGGGCGAAAAAAATTCCCGCCGCTGTCGAATGCGTTGACAATCGGTCGGCATCAGAAAAATCGTTGCGATCGGATTGCGGATGGCTTTCTCGCATCGTTGATGTCGCCGGGCAATGACATGATGCATCAAAAAAAGACGGCGTTGTTGTCGGGACCGTATGTCAGTGCGGGCGCATTTTCGATCACGCCGGAGAATTTCGAGCAGTGCATGGTTGTGCATGCCGTCCGAGGCATTCCGAAATTGACATGGCTGAATGATCGCGATCAGTTTTGCCGTCCGAAAAAAAATTTGCCGCGCGAGTTTGTCGTCGATTGCGCGGTATGGAGCCTGTTTTGCAATTCAAATTACACGGCGGCAATGTCGAATGTCGAGTACGAGGGCGAAGTGTTTCAGATCGAAAACCGGTTGTATCCGTGGGGCAAAACTCGATTTGCGGCGCGTTGGTTGCAATCGGAAACACTCTCGCCGGAAGCGGCGGAAGTGATCAATGCCGCGCGGCGGATTTATGAATTGTTTTTTGCTCGATTGAATGAACTCGATCGTAAAAAATTTCGGCTCGAAACGCGGGACGTCGGCTGGTATCAAGTTCGTCGTTCACTCGAAGACGCGAAATTGTTGACGCCGGAATTACGCAAGCCGTTCCGCGCGGCGCATGAAAAATTGCGCGAAAAACTTCTGCCGCAAATTCATGAATACGGCTTCCTCCGCGATGAGGTGATTTATTTCAATTGAAGTTCGTCGGCAACGGCATTCAAAACCATGCGCTTGACTTCATCGAGCGAGCCGTGAAGAGTCGCGCCCGCCGCGTGTTTGTGTCCGCCGCCGCCGAGTTTTTCCGTGAGTTTTGTTATATCCGTCCGCCGCGAGCGCATTCGCAATCGATACGCGTTAGGATATTCGTATCGCAATAAAAATGCAATGTCGACGCCCGCCGTGAATCGAATCATGTCAATCAACTCGTCCGTCAACACCAGTTCCGACAATTCCCGATCGAGAAAAATGCCGATCACTCTGCCGTCAAAAAACAATTCAATCGTTCGCATCGCGCTTGACATCAATTGCAGTTCTCGAAAGGTTTTTGTCGAGATCGAATCGGCGATCAGCTCCGGCTTCGCGCCGAGCCGAATCAATTCCGCGCCAATCGACATTGCCGAGTGAGTTGTGTTTGAAAATCGAAAAAAACCGGTATCGGTGGCAATTCCCGTATACAGACACATTGCAATGTTTGTAGTGACGGGAATTTTTTGCTCGACGAAGAGTTTGAAGATGATCTCGCAGGTCGACGATGCGTCGGGCTCAAGGAGCAACCAATCGGCTTTTCGATCATTGGAGACGTGATGATCGATGTTGAGGATCGGCGCATTGATTTTCTCGCAAACGCCGCCCGAGCGATTGATGCGAGTATCGAGCAGAAGCACGAGATCAAATTTCAGATCCGAACTCCGCTCGATCGATTGCACGCCGTCGAGGATCGAGAAGCAATTCGGCACGTCGTCATTGATCAAAATCCGCGCGGATTTTCCGAGCGAGCGAAGTGCATGAAACATCGCGAGGCTCGCTCCGATTGCATCGCCGTCGGGATGAATGTGTGACGTGATTGCGATCGATTCGGCGTTTTTGAGAATGTCGACGACGCGCGCAAATGAAACGAGCTCACTCATCGCGTCAACACCTCGAATTTTTCTGCCGCCCACGACTCATACAGTGACAAGTCGTCCGGATTGTCGACTTCCAAAAACAATTCGTCGTAAGCGAGTGCTTTTATCGAAATTCCAATCGACAGCAGAAACGACAACAAGCCGGTCATATCGATCTTCTCGATCGGCTTCGGCAGTTTCGGAGATTGCAACGCACGGACGACTTCATCCCAACCGCGCGGCGTGAATTTCAGCAAGCCCATGTATTGCCCTTCGATGTCGTTCAGCGATTGCGCACGTTGCCCGATCTCGATTAAATTCGATTGCGCGTCGAGCTTGAATGTTTCAATGTCGTCGAGCGGATTGTCAAAACGATCTCGCCATAACTCCGCAAACTTCGTGTGATACGTGATTGCAATGTCCGCCGTCGATTCGAGCAGGAGTTTGACTGCCTTCGGCGAGTAAACAATGTCTGAATAAGAGACAACGCAATCGTCCGCGCAGAGCCAATCGACGGCTTTGAGAATCGTTGCAACCATTTGCGTTTGCGCCCAAGCGTCGTTTCGGAAGTATTTCAATTGCGGTTGCCGAGTTTCGATCTCTTCCGCGCGGTAACCGTCGACGATTGCAATTTCCGAAATGCCCGCGCGTCGGAGCGATTGCAATTGCCATTCCAACAGCGTCTTGCCGTGCAATGACATCAAACATTTCGGCAGAGCTTCGGTCTTGTCTTTCATTCGACTGCCGCGCCCTGCCGCCAAGATTATTGCCTTCAACCTTGCACCTTCATTCAAAAAAATCTCTTCAGCATTCCGATGTCTTCTTCATCAAAATTCTCTTCGCGCTCGGGATGCCAACCGATTGCGGCGATTCTCAACTTCCAATGGCTGATTGCTTCAATAGAGTGATCCTCCGCTCGCGCGAGCACTCGAAGCTCGTCGGGAACATCGAAAAAGCCAAGCGTATGATAACTGTTGACGGCGTCTCGCTCGATGACGCCATGGATCGGATGCCGCATTCTTACGTGATTTTCAATCGGCGAGAGCTTTACTCCGAAGTAATCGGCAATGAATTGCATACCGCGGCAAATGCCGAAGACCGGCAACATGTTTTTGAGTGCATATTCGAGCAAAAAACGTTCGGTTTGATCGCGCTCGGGAGCATCGCCGTCGTATTTGCCGAGCGAATTGCCGCCACTTAACACTATTCCGCGCGGTCTGATTTCGCTCATGAACCGCTCGATGAGCTCGGGAACGTTCGGAACGGGGACGGGCATGAAGTCGCAGTGATACAGAAATTTCGCGAGCCGTTGATCGGCGCAATCCCGACGCTCACCGTACGCCTCGACGACTTCAACTCTCTGTGTGTAAATAACCGTCTTCATTTCAGAACCTTCACCTGTTTCAGCGCGGCATCGATCTCGATAATCTCCGCCGCCGATATTTTATCGAACAACTTTTGCCCCGCCCCGATCACTGCAGGAATTTCAAGTTCGCCCGCGCGGATTGCCATATGCGAATTTGCGCCGCCGTATTCTGTCACGAAGCCCGCAATTTCATGCGAAAAAATCCAATCGAAACCGGGATCGGCGGCAGGAATCAATATTATTTTGCCCGACAAATTGTCTTGCTTCCCCTTGCTTATCGAGACGGTCTCACTCCGAACCTTGCGTTGTGTTATGAATGTCGGACGCGAATCCGGAACGAAAAATTCTTCCGCATCGCGCGCCTTCACAATCAGCGGCGGCAACACAATATGCGTGCTCTCTTCATACTGTTTTTTTCCGTTTGCAATCGAATGCGTCAAAATCTCTCTTTCATCCGCCGTTGCGCCGTAAATCGATTTGATGATCCCGATATTGCCGAAGGCGGCATCTTCTCGCGAAATATCATATTTTCCGCACCATGCCGCGAACAATTTCAGCGTTTCGCTCAAGTTTTTCGTAAAAACGAACTTGGCATGCTCGCGCCCTTCGATAGCCGCTTTGATAAACGAAAAAAGTCCCAGCACGTCATCTGTCATTCCGTGTCGCTCGAGTGCCGAGCGAATGTGGCGAATTTGCGTCAACGACAATCGAAAATGTTCTTGCGGCTCCGAATCTTCAACGCCGTCATAATCCTGCCATTTGAAATAAAAATCCGGAGTCTCGTCATACCGTTCCGACGTGATGTCATAAGTTCCGGGACGCAAATGCCCGTACTTCTGCAGGAAAACATTTTTGAACATATGCCGGAAATCCCATTTCATTTTCGAGCCGACGGTTGCCACGTCAGACATGAATGTTTCGTATTCGGAGCGATCGATGATATTCTCCTTGACCATTGAATGAAGAATTTGCACGGCAATAAAACCGGCACGCGCGAGTCCCGCGAACGGAAGTGTGCCGTAGCGTTTGCAGTCTTCAATCAGCCAATACATCTTGCCGATTTCATCGAGAGTGCTGTCGAGAATCTGATGGTACCGGCTCTCGAGGATTTTGATCTTGTCGATGTCGGTGAGCCACAAGCCGGTTTTGCTGTTGATGATGCGATTGGTCAAAGCGCGGAGCGAGTCGACGAGCGCATCGATCTCGTCTGTCGAAAAGCCCTTCTCCTGCAATATCCGCACGCGTTTCGGCAGATCGAAAGTGTAGCAGGAAAAGATGATGTCAAACTCTACCTTGTCATGATCTTGCGGACGTTTTTCAAGCTCGCCGAGATAATAATTGACAAGTTTTTCCGAGATGGACGCCGACAGCTCGGCGGGCACGAATGAATTGAAACTCACGCGCACATCGATGTAAGGCATGCCGCAAAAATCGATCATCAACGGAAAACTCCGCAAGCGTTTGTAGCCGTAATTATCCCGCTGATAAGCCCACGTCGTGTCGGTGATGAGTTCTTTGTACAGCGAAATGGCGAGCGGCTTGGGATGCACTCCGATCATTTCTGCCGGATTCCAATCGGTCATATTGCTGAAGAGAGTCTTTTCGCCATGCAAAAACGGCTTCGGCATATTCGCTTTTCTGATGTAATTTTTGATGCGCCGAATGCAAGTCTTCTGCAATTCGATGTCGATTGCCGTGCGGTTTATGACGAGCGGACGCACTTGAAAGATGAAAATCTCGTTGTCCGTGAATGCAAATTCCACATCAAGCGCATTCGTGTCAAAAAGAGTTTCGAGCGCGCCGAGTACATTGCAAAGTCGTCCGAGATAATCCTTCGCATAGGACGACGCGCCCTTAAATTTCCAGAACAGACGATTTGATTTGCCGGTGCCGGCGGTGATCGCCGATGTCGAGCCGGACGAGTCGTAATTAATGACATAATAATTGCCGCCGCTGTTGGGATCGATCGTGAAAGCAACGCCCGCTCCCTCGACGTTTTCGATTGCGGGCTGGACAAGAATTTGATTGTCGGGATTTTCGTCGTCATAAGAATTAAAAACGCGTTCGACGCTGTTCTCGAAAGATTTTTGCTCGAACGGACAGATTTCGGAAATGAATTTGCCGGCTTGAGAGCTCGCGGAGGTGTCTTCATTGACGGCACTGCTCCGAACGATGATTTTGTCGACGCGCGGCATGTTTTCGATGACGGCTTTGCGGATTGAATTTCGATCCCGTTTCCAATCTTCGAAAGTAAAAAAATACAACGGCAGAATTTTCGCATCGAATTCCGATTGATGTTGAAACAAAAATTCGAGCGTCTGCGCTTTGGTTTTGAAGTCAAACATAAGCAATCTCCGTTTTGAACTTCTCCGGTGCCTTCGACGCAGTCGCTCGTTGAATGTTTCAGCTTACTTCCCAACCGTCAAACTCGGGAAATGCGCGAAGAATTTGTTGCAGAATTTCCTTCGGCGTTTTCGAGCCGTCATTGACGATTCTCAGATCCGGCGATTGAGGAAACTCCACTTCGAGATCCAGTCCGGCGACATTTTTCATTTTGCCGTTGCGCACTTGAGAGTACAGATTTTTTTTATCTCGTGCGATCAACACGTCCATCGGCACATCGATGAAAATCTCGCGGTAGTTGGAAATGTTTTTTCGATTCCACTCGCGAACGCCTTGGAACATTGAGATCGTGCAACAAACGACGCTGATATCCTGATCGGTGAGCATCTTGCAGACGCGACTGTTTCTGTAAGCTCCGATTTCGCGATCTTGCCGATTGTATCCGATCGAGTCGTTGTATGCCCGCCGAGCGATGTCGCCGTCGAGAAGAAAGATACCCCCCCCCCGTTTCATTTTTATTTCATTGTACAACAAGGTTCCGAGCGTGGTTTTGCCTGCGCCCGCCAAGCCTGTTATCCAATACAATTTGCCGTTGTTCATAAAAACCTCTCCAGAATTACAGAGCAATATTATCGATTACAAAATCATCTTGCAAAATTCGCTTCATAAATTCTTTGATGCGCCAACCGTTTTTGCCA
>CALGGX010000159.1 GCA_937916025.1 uncultured Selenomonadales bacterium | reverse complement strand
GTGATTATACATGGCAGAGAAGAAAGGCCGCTTTGTGATCGAGCGGCAGGACGGACCGAACGAAAAGCCGTACACGCAGGAGTTTGATGTCGACTGGCGTCCGGGCTTGAATGTCGTTGCCGCGCTGATGGAAATTCAGAAAAATCCCGTGACGATTGACGGCAAGCGCGTCCCGCCCGTGACGTGGGAGTGCAATTGCCTCGAGAAGGTTTGCGGCGCGTGTATGATGGTGATCAACGGCAAGGCGCGGCAGGCATGCTGTGCGCTCGTCGACGAAATTCAACAGCCGATTCATCTGGCTCCGGCGCGGACATTCCCCGTCATTCGCGATCTTCTCATCGATCGCTCCGTCATGTTCGAGAGTTTAAAAAAAATCCAAGGCTGGGTTGAAATCGACGGCTCTTGGGAAGTGAAAGACGCTCCGATTCAAAATCCGTACACGGCGGCGACGGCGTATGAAATATCGCGTTGCATGACGTGCGGTTGCTGTTTGGAAGCATGTCCGAACGTCGGTCCGCAATCGGACTTCATCGGTCCGGCTCCGACCGTGCAGGCATATCTTTTCAATCTTCATCCGTTCGGCAAATTCGATGCGCCGAAGCGTCTGAATGCGCTGATGGAGAAGGGCGGCATTACCAGTTGCGGCAACTCGCAAAACTGCGTCGAGGTCTGCCCGAAGTCAATCAAATTGACGACATATCTCGCGCAACTCAATCGCGACGTCAACAAGCAGGCACTCCGAAACATTTTCGACAAGTAATTTCGGCAATAAAAAATCCGCGCGGCTCCGAAGCGAGTCGCGCTTTTTTGTTGCCGTCAACTTATCGGGGAACGTTTCTTTCGAGTTGCCGTGTCCTCGAAACAAAAATAATCCGGTCGATGCCGCGACTCGGTGTACTCGAATTGAATGCCGTCACTGTTGAAAACACGTCCGCTGACTATCGCCAGGCAGTTGTAATCTCCGAGCTCCAGACATTGTTGATCTTCCTCGGTTGCAAGCTCGGTCGTCATACGCCGTTTGCTCGTCAGAATTTTGACATGTAATTCATTTTCGAGATATTCATAAACGGATTGACCGGCAATCGCCTCTGTCAAATCGCGCGCAACGGACGTAAGGAAGTAATTTTTGTCGAGAATGAGCGGCTTGCCGTCGATGTAACGAACACGACGCAAGTCGTAAAGTTCATCGCCTGTTTCAAAGCCGCTCCGCGCGGCAATTTTTTCGTCGGCAATAATTTTTTCGAGCCGCACAACTTTGGTATCGTAAGAAAAGCCGTTGCGAATTGCCGCTTCTTTAAACGACTCTATACCGCCGATCTTGAAAATATTCCGCTCGACCGGCTCATAAATGATGCGGACTCGACTGCCTTGATGCGTCTGAATGTAGCCGCGTCGGATCAATTCAGCGAGCGCACGACGAACTGTGGCGCGAGAGCTGGCATATATCTTCGTCAATTTGTTTTCTGACGGCAACAATGAATTAAACTCATAATCACCGGCTTCGATTTTATTCTTCAGATCGGCGTATATCTTATCAAATTTACTTTCAGGCATGGCGCACTTCCTTTATCGAGCATAAAAAAATTGCCGCACAGCTTGACTTGTATAAATAAGTGTGTCATAATCGACTTCGATGACAAGTTGTCTAAACAGAGCAAAGGAGGAATGAAAGATGGCTCAGTACACCAAAGACTCCGAAGAGTTACTGAAACTCGTCGGAGGCAAGGAAAATATCGCCGCCGTCTCGCACTGTGTGACGCGAATGCGATTTGTCCTTGTCGATCCGAAAAAAGCGGATGTCAAAGGCATCGAAGCGATGAAAGTCGTCAAGGGCAGTTTCACGCAAGCAGGGCAATTTCAGGTCATTATCGGCAATACGGTCGCGGAGTTTTACAAAGACTTCACGGCGGTCGCGGGAATTGAAGGTGTCTCAAAAGACGCGGTCAAGGCAGCGGCAGGTGCAAATCAAAATATCCTGCAACGCGGAGCCGCAATCGCCGCCGAAATTTTTGCGCCGTTAATCCCTGCAATTATAACCGGCGGTCTCATTCTCGGTTTCAGAAACTGCATAGATTCGCTGTACCTTTTCGACAACGGTACAAAAACGCTCGTCGAGCTCAGTCAATTTTGGGCGGGCATGGATCACTTTCTCTGGTTGATCGGCGAAGCGGTCTTTCATCTCGGCATTCCCGTCGGCATCTGCTGGTCGGTCGTGCGAAAAATGGGCGGTACGCCGATCCTCGGCATCATCCTCGGCTTGACGCTCGTCAGCGGGCAATTGCTTAACGCGTACGCCGTTTCTACGACGCCGCCCGATCAAATGCCGCATTGGGACTTCGGATATTTCACGGTCAACATGATCGGCTATCAATCGCAAGTACTTCCCGCAATCCTCGCCGCATTGACACTTGTTTATCTCGAGAGGTTCTTTAAAAGCATCACTCCGGCAGTCGTTTCGATGATCATTGTGCCGTTCTGCAGTATCGTCTTGACGGTCTGTGCGGCGCATTTTGTTCTCGGTCCGATCGGCTGGAAAATCGGCTCGGCGATCTCGAGCGTCGTCTACAGCGGCATCACCGGCGACTTCAACATCGTATTCGGTGCAATCTTCGGCTTTGTCTACGCGCCGCTCGTCATCACCGGCTTGCATCACATGACGACCGCGATCGATTTGCAATTGATTGCGGACTACGGCGGCACCATGCTCTGGCCGATGATCGCGCTGTCGAATATCGCGCAAGGCGGTGCAGTCCTCGCAATGATGTACCTTCAGCGCAAAAACGCCGCCGCTCAAGAAGTCAATGTACCGGCATGGGTTTCCTGCTGGCTCGGCGTTACAGAACCTGCAATCTTCGGCGTTAACTTGAAATATTTCTTCCCGTTCTTCCTTGAATGTTATAAACGATAATCGGGATACCGACCTTTGAAACTGCCTCAAAGTGTCGGAAAATTCCTTCATCGCTAGGTTTGTTGTAATATGGTGTTACGACCAAAGCGTAGTCTGCACCCATATCCTTTGCCCGCTGCACATACTCAACGGCATCCACAGTGTAGTTACTGCTTGCACCAAGTATTATCGGAATTTTTCGCGGATTTCCGCTGTCTGCAAGGCGTTTTTCTTCCGCCCTAACCTCATCAACGATGATTTTTATAAGTTCTATTTCTTCGTCATTTTCTTCAAGCGTTGGGGTTTCGCCCGTTGTGCCTAGAGGG
>CALGGX010000158.1 GCA_937916025.1 uncultured Selenomonadales bacterium | reverse complement strand
TCTCGTCGTCCGACAGCGCGCGCCGCTCGCGCGTGAGCAGGTTCCCGAACACGCGCGAGCCCGCCACCATCAGATCGAGATCGGATTTTTCCATCTGCTCGACCGTCGGATTGATCAAAAACTCGCCGTCAATTCTTCCGACGCGAACTCCGGCGATCGGTCCCGCCCACGGAATATCGGAAATTGCAAGCGCGCAGGATGCTCCGATCATTCCGGCGATCTCCGGCGCGTTGTCTTGATCGAAACACAAAACCGTCGCCACGATCTGCACATCGTTACGACAACCCTTGTCAAACAGCGGGCGAAGCGGACGATCGATCAGTCGACTGCGAAGTATTGCCGATTGCGGCGGACGCCCCTCGCGCTTGATAAATCCGCCCGGGATTTTCCCCGCCGAATACATTTTCTCCTCGTAATCGACCGTCAGCGGGAAGAAGTCGATGCCCTCGCGCGGCTCTGCCGACATCGTTGCCGTCACCAATACCGCCGTGTCGCCGTAGCGCACCAGCACCGCGCCGTTCGCCTGCTTCGCCATTTTGCCCTGCTCGACGACCAGCTTCCTTCCGCCGAGTTCAATTTCAAAACTCTGCATTATGCATCTTGCCTCCAATTATTTTATCGGCTAAACTTTCGACAAAAATATTGCCGATCCTTTTCGCCGAAAGAAAAAAGCCGCTCGCGATTGAGCGGCTCCGTCGATCATCGGAATTTATTTCAGAACATCATGTTGAGCAAATTGCCCATGTTCGCATACGAAGCGATATTGCGATAAGCATTGCCGGTGTACAGAGACGCCGCCGCCAGATCGTTTCCGATCAGCGTCCGCGCGGAAGGAAACAGCCCGTTGCGCTGCGAATTTGCCATCGACACATGAGACTCCGCCTTGCCGCTTAAACCGTCGCGCCCGAGCGCGCTCGATACTCGATTCGGATCCTCCGCAATCGCATTCGCCAGCTTCTCCTCATCGACCGTGATCCGACCGTCCGAACCGACATTCAAACCGATCGCATTGTAATTCGCCGAGCGATACGTCGTGTCCGCAAACATCGTCTGCATCCGCCCCACGCGCTTCGACACATCGTTGTTGTTCGCGAAAATACTGAGGATTTGTATGCAGGAATTGAACGTCAAATTGATGAAAACAGTGTGTCAGCGAACAATGCTATTTTCTCGAATATTTCTGACAGGTTAAGTGTATTTGAAGACAGTTTAAAAGCATCTTTGGAAAGACAAGAAGATACAGTTAATGATTCTTCTGCTAAAATTGTTGAACAAGTTGCCGGAATATCGAAACTTACGACAGGTCTGGATTACAAACTGGATACTTCTATTATTGAATTGAACAATTCAAAACAAGGATTTGAAGAATTAAAAAGTGCTATTGACAATATTCTTGCTCTTGATTTTGTAAATACTGTTAAGGATTTACGAGTTGATT
>CALGGX010000157.1 GCA_937916025.1 uncultured Selenomonadales bacterium | reverse complement strand
CGACGCTCTTCCGATCTTTCCAAGCGGAGTCACTGAAGTCGAAAAGCGTGCAGTTATCGATGCAGCACAGCAGGCTGGAGCTCGCGAGGCGTATTTAATCGAAGAGCCGATGGCAGCAGCGATTGGTGCAGGTCTTCCAGTCGAAGAGGCAACTGGAAACATGGTTGTAGATATCGGCGGCGGAACGACTGAAATTGCAGTTATTTCTCTCGGTGGAATTGTCACATCGCGATCGATTCGAATCGGCGGCGACGAAATGGATTCGGCAATCGTGCAATATATCAAGCGCGTGTACAATCTGATGATCGGCGAGCGCACGGCGGAAGAGATCAAAATTGCGATCGGCACGGCGATCATCACTCCGAAATCGGAGAAGTCGATGGAAATTCGCGGGCGCGATTTGATCACGGGCTTGCCGAAGAATTTGACGGTGAAATCGGAAGAAATTCTCGACGCGCTGAAAGATCCGATCTATAAAATCGTCGACGCGGTCAAGGGCACGCTCGAAAAGACGCCGCCGGAGCTTGCCGCCGATATCATGGATCATGGGATCATGATGACGGGCGGCGGTGCGCTTTTGACGAATCTCGACAAACTGATCTCGAACGAGACGGGCATGCCGGTAATGGTAGCCGACGATGCGCTCTCGTGCGTGGGCGAAGGCACCGGCAGATCGCTGGAAAATCTCGCGCTCCTCAAACGCGTCGTCATGACATCGAAAAAGATCAACGGGTGAACGGACGCGAAGTGAACGATGGTTAAAAAAGTCAGACGCGAGAAGCGATCGGGGCAGAAAATTTTTGCGTTGCTCTTCGTGTTTTTGAGCGTCTTTTGCATAGTATTTTTTGCGGCGCGCGGAAAATTTTCTGCACCTGCGGCGAGTCAGGGGCTGATGTTGATTTTCTCGCCGTTTCAGAGTGTCATTTCATGGACGGGCGATAAGCTCGGCTTTGTCTCGTCGACGGTGCAGGATTTAATGACGGTGCATGAACAAAACAAGCAATTGCAGGAAGAAGTCGAAAAGCTCCGCGCGCAAAATCTCGAAGCGAGCGAATTTGCGGCGGAAAATCAACGCTTGCGGGCACTGCTCGGCTATAAAGAAGCGGCGAAGCAGTTTGATTTGATTGCCGCGCGGGTGATCGGTCGGGAATCGGCGACGTGGTCGAGCATGATTATGATCAATCGCGGCACGGCGGACGGAATTGCGAATGACATGGCGGTCATAACCGAGCTCGGACTTGTCGGGCACATCAGCGAGGCGGGGCTAAACTCATCGAAAGTGCAGTTGATCCTCGATCCGAGATCATCGGTCGGTACACTCGTTCAGCGTCCGGAGTCTCGCGTGGCGGGCATTGTTGAGGGTGACAGCCGCAATCCGACGATGCCGCGCATGGTCAACATTCCGAAAGACGCGGACGTGCAACTCGGAGACGTGATCGTTACGTCGGGCTTCGGCGGCGTGTATCCGAAAGGCATCGTGGTCGGGCATGTCAAGGAAGTCAAAAACGACGAAGGCGGGCTGTTGAAATACGGCGTGCTCGAGACGACGGTGAACTTTCAGAAGCTCGAGGACGTGGCAGTGATCGTGCTGTCGAGAGAAGCGCCGCCCGAACCGTTGAACCCTCAACCTGCCGAAC
>CALGGX010000156.1 GCA_937916025.1 uncultured Selenomonadales bacterium | reverse complement strand
GATCGGATGTGTGAAAAGCTGAACGAGATCATGCGAATGACGAGGATCGTCGATAACGTTGCCGCACCGAAACGGACGACGGTTCCAAATCGAATTGAGCTCAAACCGATACTGCTCCGAATGATGTTAGATGAGCGGACGTATTCACGGCAAGACTGCAGAGATTACGTACGCGCGGCATTGAATCTCTCGGATGCAGTGCTCGGCGAAAAGTATCCGAGCGGCATCGTCAAGTGGTCGAACGAAGTCGATTGGGCGATCAACGAGCTGTCGAGAAACGAGCTGATTACGAGAAAACATCGGAATCAACATCAGATCACCGAATCCGGCAAAAACTTCTTATCCTCCATGAGCGATTGAAACAAAAAAAAGGGCGGTCGTCTCGAAAGGCGATTGCCCGATTTTTTTACTTCCGAAATTTCTTTTGCCGAATCCGCGCGGCTTACTCCGGCGGCATGACTTCATTGATGCAGGCAAGCGCATTGAGCGTGCGCGGGAAGCCGATGAACGGATGAATTGCCGTCAGCACCGCGAGCACTTCCGCGCGGGTATTGCCGACGCTCCGATTGCCCGCGATATGCCCTTTCAATTGCGGCTCGCAACCGCCGAGAGAAGCAATCGCCGCCATCGTTAACATCTCGCGCTGTTTGAGATCGAGCGTGCCGCGCGTGTAAGTGTCTCCAAAGCAGAACTCGGCGAGATCGTCGTTGAAATGCGCGGCATCTGCCGGAGCGTTTTGCCGCATTTGACGAATGTGATCGCCGAAAATTCCAATCTGAACCTCGAGCCCCTTGTCGAAACGCGTTTGCTCATCGACCGTCGCTTGATTTTCGAGCGGAAGTTTCACGCCGTTCGCTTTGAAGACGCGATTGATCGTATCGAGAGCGTCGACCGATTTCGCAAAGCCGATGTAAGGCGTGATCTGATAGATCGCCTCGCGAATTTCGAGCGGCGTCACTCCGAATTTCAACGCGCCGGACGTTTCGAGCTCGAGGTAATTCAGACTGCCGATCGTTGCAAGACATGCAATCCGAACCAATTCGCGATCGGTATCGTTCAACGCCGAAGACTGTTCAATGTTATCGCCGTAGACGTAACGTTTAAGCGTCGCGGACATCTCGGGATCGGTTTTGTCGATCGGCAGAGATTTATTGCCGAACATTCGCTCGTAATTCTTATCGCTGAGCTTGACTCGATCGTAATCCTTAGCCGAAGCGTCCGAAACGCCGGTAAGACACGACGCTCCCACGCACAGCAATGCGAGCGATAACATTTTCTTCCAACGCATGAAACATTCCTCCAATCTAAATATCGAGCATCAACGCGGTGAATTCATTCCAATCGGCGAAACTCCGCGCGGCATCAATCACTGCCGACATACCGCCGCGATGATGATCGAGCCGCTCAATGAACGCGTCGAGCATGTCGAGCAATTCATTGACGCTCAATCGCCCGCGCTTGGAAATCACCGTCATCATGAGCGCGAACTGCACCGCCTTAAAACCGACGACGAATATCCTGCAATTCATCGCGCGAGTTTCTCTGAAGGCGAACGGGTAGCAACGCATGAAAAACTCGTTGACGAGGCAATTCTCAAAAAGCGTGTCGAGTTGCAATCGCTCGAGAATCTCCGCGCGGCTCGCAATAAAAATTCGCTTGAGTTGCTCGCGCTTTTGAGAATTCATCTCGGCGTCGTAAGTTTTCATGAAAATCTCGATCATGATCTCGGCATGCCGCTCGAGATCGAAACTCGCGTCGGCAATTTTTTCATCGCCGAGCAATCGACACAAATTTATGAGCCGCCGATCAATCGGAAGCGAGCGATCCTGCAGAAGTTTGATTGCGCGCATTTGAATTTCGATTACCGAATCGAGCGCGGGAATATTTTTCGTCCAATCGAAACAAAAACTCGGCTTATCGAGTTCGATCGTTTCGAATTCGATCGGCTCCGTCGACAGCAGAATGAGTCGCGCGGCAATCGGACATGTCAACGTCAAAGACTGTTCGAGCCGGTCATGCAGTTGGTAAGTGATGCGCGGATATGCCCGGCAGATTGCCGAGAGACATTCCTCGCCATGACGTTTCTGAATTCGGCAGAGAAGATCGTCGTCAAGAAACGGACATGAACCGTCGTCTTTCAGTTTGACGACAAAAATATTTTCGTCGTCGAGAAACTCGAGCTTGTCGACGATTTGATCTCGCTCCTCGAGCTCGAGAAATTTCCGATGCGTGTCTCGATCGATGACGACGCGCCAATTTTTGCAACAGCGACTCGAACAAACTTTGCCGTCGCATTGAAATTGCCGAAGGTACGTCGGGCGAATGCACTTCATCTGATGAAATGAGTCGGCGTCCACGGCTCGCGCTCCGGCAGACCGAATTTTTCTTTTCCGAGCGCGATGCTCTTCATCAAAAAGATCATGTTCCGAGCGAGCGTCCGCATCGTTTGCATGCCTTCGGCGTCCTGCACGGCTTCACCCTGCTCTCGACCGAACGCGCTATTCCAATATTGACTCGTCGCGATCGGCATGCAATTCATTGCAAAGTATTTGTTGAGCTCGTCATACGTGGCAGTCGTTCCCGCGCGGCGGGCGATCACAACTCCCGCGCCGACCTTCATCGACTTGTCGAAATGCGTGCTGAAAAACAATCGATCGAGAAAAGCAATCGTCGTGGCATTTGCAGACGCGTAATACACCGGCGTGCCGACGACGAGTCCGTCCGCCTGCTCGAACAACGGAGCCGTCTCGTTGACGATATCGTTGAAAACACATTTGCCGAGCTCGAAACACTTGCGGCAGGCGATCCAGCCGCGAACGAGTTTATTGCCGACATGGACGAAATTGACTTCAATGCCCTCGGCGTCAAAAATCTTCTTCATCTCCGCAAGCGCGATTGCGGTATTGCCTTTTGCATGCGGCGAGCCGTTGATCATCAGTACTTTCATTGTAACTCTCTCCTTTTAGATTGCTCGAAAGGATTTTATATTTGCGAGCAACTCGAAGTCAAGAAAAGTTCCGTTGAAACTGCTTGCATTTTTTTTGATTGATGGTATAATGCGCTTATGTCGTGCTCGAGGCGCGGCATGGGAATTTTTTAAAGTGTAAGGGAGTATTAATCTTATGGCTTTTGAGGACAAGACACTCGTTTGCAAAGACTGCGGCAAAGAATTTATCTTCAGCGCGGGCGAGCAGGAATTTTATGCAGAGCGCGGCTTTGAAAACGAGCCGGCGCGTTGCCGCGATTGCCGTGACAAGCGTCGTCGCAGCCATGACGGCGGCGAGACCCGGCAGATGCACAAAGTGATTTGCGCGGATTGCGGCAAAGAGACGGAAGTTCCGTTCCTTCCGAAAAATGATCGTCCGGTGTACTGCCGCGACTGCTTCAGCAAGCATCGGCTCAATCGCGGAGCATGAAATTCGCCACGCTGAGTTGAACATATTTTTCGATGAAGCTCGAGACATTGTCTCGGGCTTTATTAAATTGCAAAGGGGCTCGCCATGGAAAATGATTTGTATCTTCCGCTCGTTCGGACACTGCAAAGCGAGTTTGACGCGGCAGAAAAAGACGGCAGTTTGGACTTCATGAAATTTATCGCCCGCGCGGAATCGGCATTCAAAGCAAGCGGCTTTCGAGAAGATCCGAAACACGGCGTTGAAAACATCTTAATCATGCGTTTGGATATGATGGGCGACTTCATCATTTCGAGCGGTTTCATTCGCGAGTTGCGCGCGAATTATCCTTTCGCGAGAATTACTCTCGTCGTCAGCGATTACGTTTATCCCTTGGCGGAACTTTGCCCCTACGTCAATGAAGTGTTGCCTTTCAACACGCGCATGCCGGTAAAACGAACCGCATTTTTGACATTGCTGCATCAAACGGCGGCATTTTCGGCAAAATATCTCTGGTCTCGATACTTCACAAAAAGTTTTTGCATTCAGCCCGGCGGCTTCCGCGTGCCTTCGATTTTGATGTCGTATTTGAGCGGCGCGGCGGAGCGATTCGGTTATGTCGATCCGAACGACATCAGCAAAACGGTTTTCAATCGCGGTTTGACGATCCCGGAACGGTTGACGCATGAGGCGGCTCGCGCGGCATATTTTTTGACGGCAATCGGTTTGCGAGTTCAGAGTACGGATTTGGAATTGTGGTACGGTGCCGAAGACATTCTGTTCATTCGGCAATTGCTGAAAGACGCGTTGCAAGATGACGACAAATTAAAAATCGCGGTCGGGCTCGGCGCGGGAAATATCAGCCGTCAATATCCGATCGAACTGTACGCAAAGGCATTTCAATCGATCGGCGAGCGCAACGCGAAATTCATTCTCTTCGGCGGAACTGCGGAGTCGAAAAACGCGGAACGATTGCAGGAACTGCTTCCTGCCGATCGCGTCGTCAATCTTGTCGGCAAACTCACTCTCCGACAAACGGCAACGGCAATCGCGATGTCGGATATGTATATCGGAAACGACTCGGGCGTGATGCACGCGGCGGCAGCGGCTCATATTCCGGTGATTGCAATTTACCGCGAAGCCGTCGACAAATCCGAAGAGGCGTTGGCAACGCATTTTCCGAGCGAATACTACGCGTTTGCTCCGTGGCAGACTTTGAGTATAGTGCTTCGCCCCGAGCATGCGATTGACGAATGCAAAGACGCGCGAATTTACGGCGGTTGTGTCCGAAACGAAGCGCATTGCATTGCCGAAGTCAAGCCGGAAGAAATTGTCGATGCCTTTGACAAAATTCGTTTCGTGATCGAAAAAAATCCGCGCGGCTCGGAAAAATATTCGCTGTTGAATCGTCCGAACGGAGCCAACATCCGTCGTTCAAAATGCATCGCGAATTTATCTTTTTGAAGTCGAATGAGAAAAAAACTTGACTTATATCGAGCGAGTGTATACTATTAACGGCATTGACGGCGATGGTCGCCGGAATGAATTGCAAGTGAGGTATGATGATGTTTAACACCAAGAGGTTCCGCAAGTTGTTTTTGACGGCGGCGTTGTGTGCGGGCGCAACTTTTGCATTGAGCGGTTGCGGCGGCGGAGAGCAATCGGCGTCGGAGAAACCGGCAGCAGAGCAGTCGGCTCAAGCGATCCGTGTCGGCTCGTCGATTGATTTTGCGCCGTTCGAGTTTCAAGATGAGAATGACAAAAATGCGCAAGGCTTCGACGTGGATTTGATTCAAGCAGTCGGCAAAGAGCTCGGACGCGAGGTTGAGATCAGCAATGTCGATTTCGACGAATTGATCCCCGAACTCGAGGCGAAAAATATTGACGTGGCGATCTCGGCTATTTCGATCAATGACGAGCGCAAGGGCAAGGTGAATTTCTCCGATGCGTACTACAATGCGGGGATGTCGATTGTCGTCAAGAGTGATAACACCGACATCAATTCGATCAATGATCTCGAGGGCAAGAGAATAGCGGTCATGAAAGATACGCTCGCGGTCGACAGAGCAAAGCAAATTGCGAATGCACAAGTGAAGGAATCGGAGACGCCGTTGGCATGTCTTAATGAGCTGATTAACGGCGAGGCAGATGCGGTCATCAACGATAAGCCGGTGAATGATTACTGCATCATGAATAATTCGCTCGAAGGTTTGAAGTCTCTGCCGGAGCAGTTGGACGTGAGCGATTACGGCATTGCGGTCGCAAAGGACAACGAGCAGTTGCTCAAAGACATCAACGAGGCACTCAAGAAGTTGAAGAGCGGCGGCGAATACGACAAAATTCATGACAAATGGTTCGGCAAAGAGAGTAAATAATTTTTGAGATCGAACGCGCGGATTAAGATTCGTAAAAAATAACTTGACTTCAATCGAATTAGCGTATATAATTCAATACGTTGACGGCGAGATGTCGTTAACGATCAAATCGAATATGCGGCCCGGTAGTTTAGTTGGTTAGAATGCCGCCCTGTCACGGCGGAGGTCGTCG
>CALGGX010000155.1 GCA_937916025.1 uncultured Selenomonadales bacterium | reverse complement strand
GAGCTCGAGTGCCGCCGCGCGGAGCGTATTGCGAAGCAATTGCCCGTCTTCGGATATAAATCTCGCGTTTTGACGAAGCACCGAGTGCACGGTTTCAATCATATCGGACATTCAAAATCCCCTCCCAATTGAGATAAACGAAATCGGCACCGGCATTTCGGACGCGCGGCACGGTGATCGACTCGATATAATCCATCTGCTCGACAAGGATGAATCGGCGATTGAGATTGTGCGCGGCAATGGCGGTCGTTCCGGAGCCGGCGAAAAAATCCATGACGAGATCGCCTTCGCCGGTTCCGATTGCAATGATGCGCTCGAGAAGTCGGACGGGTTTCTGCCCTGCAAATCCGATTGCCTCCGAGCGGTACCGATCGGTCGAGGAGATGTCAATCCACCAGTCCTCGAGCTTCTTGCCGCGCGCCTCCGCCGCCGATTTGAAATTCGCCTTGCCGTCCGCACTGCCGAAGACTTGACCGGTGTTGTGCACGCCGCTCTTGTGCCGGACGTACGGCATATGAAACTCGCACTCGCCGCCGCGCGCGTAATAGAGAATGTTGTCGTGTTTGCGCGGCAGGAATTTGCTCGAGCCGCTCGGCCCGGTGTAGCACCAGACGATGTCGTTGCGAAAATTCTCCTCGCCGAAAATGCCGTCCATCAGCACCTTCAGATAATGCACTTCATGAAAATCGACCTGCACAAAGATCGAGCCGTCATCGGAGAGAAATTGCCGCGCGAGTTTCAATCGCCGCCGCATGAAATTCAGCCACGCGTCTCGCTCGAATCGATCGTTGTAAGCGAAGGCAGTCGAGCCGGTGTTGTACGGCGGATCGATGTAGATCAGTTTGACTTTCGACTCGAACTTCGGCAACAGCCTCTCGAGCACGCGCGAGTTCTCGCCCTTGATGATGAGATTGTCGTCCGCGCGGAAGTTTCTCGGCATTTCGATCGATTGATCGCTCGGAGCGTCTTGGAATTGTTGAAAGATGAAGCTCGCGCCGCTCGATTGCAGTCGCTTGACGGTGATCGACTCGACGTAATCCTCGCGCTCGATCAGAATGAATTGCCGATTGAGTTTCGATGCCGCGACTGCCGTCGTGCCCGATCCGGCGAAGAAGTCCATGACGAGATCGCCTTCGACCGTCGACAGCTCGATGATGCGTTTCAGCAAACGCTCGGGCTTGGGCGTCATGAAGACCTTGCCGAGCCCGGCGGCTTTGAGCTCGCGTTTTGCCTCGACGTTGTCTCCGACTTCGGCGCGAAACCACATCGTCTTCGGCACGACGCCCTGCCGCACTTCCGATAAGAAGCGTTTCAATGTCGGAATTCGATCGCCGCGCTCGCCGAACCAAATCCGATTGTCGGCAATCAATTCCTCGAGACGCTCGCGCGTGACGCCCCAACATCGACCTTGCGGCGGCTCGACAATTCTGCCGCTCGGCGTGGTGATCGGATAATCGCATGCGGCAACGTACGTTCGGACGGAGAGATCGCTCGCCATCCATGCTCCGCGCGGGTCGTCGTCTCGATTTTTGTATCGCGCATTCATCTTCTCCGTCCTCGGCAACGAATTCGGACGCCAGATCGATTTATCGCGCGCGTAGACGAGAATGTAATCGTGCGAGTCGGAAAACCAACGCGCGTCATTTTGCGGCGAATACTTCTTCTCCCACACGATCGTCGAGACGAAATTCTCTCGGTCGAAGACTTCATCGCAAAGCACTTTGAGATAAGCCTGCTCGCCGTCGTCGATCGAGATCCAGATCGAGCCGTCGTTTGACAGGAATCGGCGCGCGAGTTCGAGGCGCGGACGCATGAATTCCGACCACTCGTCGTGCCTGAATCGATCGACGTAGCCGAGAGATTTTCTGCCGGTGTTGTACGGCGGATCGGTGTAGATCAGCCTGACGCGCATCTCGAATTTCGGAAGTAATGATTGAAGGACGAGTAAATTCTCGCCTTTGATGATCAAATTATCCATGCGTCAAATTATATCGCCGAAGGCAAGTCTGCGCAAAAAAAAAACAGAGCCGATACATCTCGGCTCGATTCGGTTGAAACCGTCATCTTTGATAATCTCTCAATGCGTCGTTTTTTATTCTTCTTCGACTGCTTCTTCCGCTTCTTCCATGCCGTAATAGACATTCACGACATTGTCGAGCGAAACTTTATATGTATCGGTGCCGACCTGCGCAATCAAAGACGGCTCTTCGCCTTCGAGATTGACACCGCGCACCACGCCTTTCATCGGAACTTTGATCAAATCGCCGTTCTCGTCGTAATAGCCGGTGACGGGCTGATCCCATTCGAGATCCATGCCGACCATGCCGCTCAATTGACCGAGCAACGCCGAGCGATTGGAGCTGTTGACATAAACTCCGGTGTTGACCGGACTGCTCGTCGAGGTATCGGTTGCCGTCGAATTTTCGTTTTGATAAATGCGTCCGATATCGCCGATCGCAAGTCGATAATTCGTGCCGCCGGCTTGAACCATGACGGTCGGGACGCCGTCATCGATCTGCACGCCGCTGATCACGCCCGTCCGAGTCTCGGTGACTTCATTGCCGTCGTCATCGAAGGTGCCGGTTGACACATCCCAATCGATATTCAAACCGACCATGCCGCTCATCTGCCCGACAAGCACGGACGTATCCATGTTGTTGACGACCGTCGAGAGGTCTTCGAGATTCGTCGCGACGTTCGTCATTTGCTCGAGTGCGCTGAATTGTGCGAGCTCTGCTACGAATGAACTGTTTTCTTGCGGATCGAGCGGGTCTTGATATTTGATCTGCGCAACGAGCAATTGCAAAAACGCATCTTTGTCGAGATCATTCGTAGCCTTGACTACTTCCGTTTGACTCGACGCGTAATCCGCCGCGTTGTATGTTACGCCGTCGACTGTGATTGTGTTGAGCATGTTTGCCATGATGAAAACTCCTTTGCATTAGACTGAAAGATCGACGCCGTCGCTCGAGATAACGTTGCGCTCGGCAGGTGCCGCGACCGGCTGAACCGTCTCGACCGATTGAGTTGCGGTGCCGCCTTCGGCAATTCTTCCGCCGCCGCGAACGCGTCCGACGCGCTGTGCATTTTGCCGATTCTGCTGTTGCCAATTTTGTTGACGCCCGCGCCCGTTCATCAGCGAGCTGCCGTCACTCAAGCCGGAGTAGACTTCGACGTTGTCAACCTTCAGCCCTTGATTTGCGAGTTCCTGTTTGAGACTCACGAGCGAGTTCTCGATGATCGCGCGGACGGCGGCGTTATCGGAATGGAACGAGGCGTTGACGGTTCCTTCAGCCGTGACCGAGACGCGGAGCATCAGCTCGCCGAGATTTTCCGGTTTCAATTGCAGAACCATCTCGGTATTCTGCGCGGTGCGGAACAGTCTCGCCTGCTCGACGATCTGCCCCATCACATTGAAGTCGTCTTTCAATTGCTGAGCAAATGCCGTGTTTTGAGTTGCCGAGGCTTGCGGCTGTTGAGCGGGTTGCGGCGTGTTCGGAGTGTTGATCGGCGTGTTGAAATTCTGCGCAAAAGATTCTGTCGGCATTTGCGCGGTTGACGCCTGCCCTTCCGGCATTGTCATTGTCGCTTGCGTCTGAACCTGCGCCTGCTGTTGAATTGTTTGTTGCTGGATTGTCTGCTGTTGGATTGCCTGTTGTTGAGCCGCCTGCTGTTGAGGTTGTTGTTGATTCGGAGTTTGTTGTTGCGATTGCTGATCGAACGACGCGGTTTGTTGCGGCGCGGTTACGACTTCGCCCGGTGCGAGTTCATTTCCGAAGATCGAAAAACTTTGCGGCATATTGTTTACCGGACGATTTGAAGTTTCGATCGGCTGTTGCGGTTGAGCAACGCTCGAAACTTGCGGCGCATTTTCAATCACGT
>CALGGX010000154.1 GCA_937916025.1 uncultured Selenomonadales bacterium | reverse complement strand
GCCGCGCACATCGTTCGTGGCAATGCATTGCGCCTCGATTGGAATGAAGTCGTCCAGGGCGGCGTCGATTATATCATCAGCAATCCGCCCTTCATCGGTAAAACTTTCCGCACGAAGGAGCAACAAGCCGAGATGTCCGGCGTTTTCGCCAATGTCAAAGGCAACGGCAATCTCGATTACGTCGCGTGCTGGTTTAAGAAGGCGGCGGACTTCATGATCGGAACGGAGACTCGCGCGGCATTCGTCTCGACCAACTCGATCACGCAAGGCGAGCAGGTTGCACCGCTGTGGAAAGTGCTCGACGCTCATATCGATTTCGCATATCGCACATTCAAGTGGCTCAGCGATTCGGAAGATCCGGCGGCGGTTCATTGCGTGATCATCGGCTTCTCGCACGCGCAGAATCCGAAGCCGCGCATCATATTCGACGACGGCATAAAGATCATCGCGAAGAATATCAATGCGTATCTGCTCGACGCGCCCGATCTGATTGTCGGACGCCGCGCGGAACCGATCTGTGACGTGCCGCCAATGAATAAAGGCAGCCAACCGACGGACGGCGGGCAATTACTGTTATCGCCGGACGAGCGGGATGAATTGCTTCGACGTGAGCCGCGCGCGGAGCGTTTCATACGCCGGTTTGTCGGTGCAGAAGAGTACATCAACGGCAAGGCTCGCTATTGTCTGTGGTTGACGGACGCGACGGCGGACGATCTGAAAATGCCGGCGATTGCCGAGCGCGTCGAGGCGGTGCGCGAGTTTCGATTGTCGAGTCGGAAGGCGGCAACTCGAGTGCGAGCGTCGACTCCGCACCTGTTCACCGAGATCAGACAGCCGACGACGAATTACCTGCTGGTGCCGCGCGTGAGCGGCGAACGACGCCGATACATCCCGATCGGATTTATGTCGCCGAACGTGATAGCGGGTGACGCGGCGAGTGTCGTGCCGAACGCCGATCTGTTCATATTCGGCGTGCTCGAGTCGTCGGTGCATATGGCATGGATGCGGGTGGTGGCGGGACGACTCGGCATGAGCTATCGGTACTCGGGGCGGATTGTGTACAACAACTTCGTGTGGTGCGCTCGGACTTCGATGATTGAAAAGACGGCGGCGAGAATTTTGGAAGTGCGGGCGAAATTCGGCGATCGATCGCTCGCATCTCTCTACGATGAGGCGACCATGCCGGGCGAACTCCGCGCGGCGCATCAAGAAAACGACAACGCCGTCCTCGATGCGTATGGTTTTGCGCGCGACATGTCCGAGTTGGAGATCGTTTCTCGATTGATGGAGATGTATTCGGCTTTGACGCAAAAAAACAGTTGACGATCTCAAGCGCGTTTGATAAAATTACGCTCGACGATGAGATAAAAAAAAAAATCGGGTGCTGATTCTGGCGTGTCGACTCCCTCCAAGATATTCCTATGGACTATTCGTCAGAAAGCCGAATTAACTGCGGATTAATCGGCTATCCTGCGCTCAATCGAAGCTCCGGCGCAGGACGTTGACGATCAGATTTCCCACTCCGGTCAAAAAAAATCGGGTGCCGATGATTAGCACCGTCGGCTTCCTCCAAGATACCCTTATAGGTTACTCGTCAGAAAGCCGAATTAACTCACAATTAACCGGCTATCCCGCGCTCAATCAAAGATCCGGCGCAGGACGTTGACGATCAGATTTCCCACGGCTGCCCAAAAGGTGCCTTTTTTGTAGTCAATCTTCATGTCAACCACATCCCTTCGGGGAGGAAGCCGACCATCGGTCACCCGTTGACGTGAATTGTATCATGTGTTTCGTATGTTGTCTACATTTTTTTTCAGCCGAGGAGTGAATGATTTGGACGAGATCGAGCGACGCGGCTTGTTGAAATTGCTCGTGCCGACGCCCGCGCCGTTAAAAATTCTGCTCGTCGAGAGTCTGTCGTATGTTGTCGAGTTACGCTCGATGATGCCGAATTCGGATATATCGGTGCTTACGTCCGATCGATACACACAGATCGAGTTCGGCGATCTCGATTTCGAGTGGTTTGTCGACGACTTCAACTGCGCGAAACTTCCGTTTGATGACAAGACGTTTGATCTGATCATCGCGGAAGATTTTTTTACGTTTGCGCACGAGCCGTATGATACGCTCCGCGACTTCGGACGGCTGATTAATGAGCTCGGCTCGCTCATCACACAATACCAAAACATTCGATATGCAGACGTGCTAGAACAGTTGCGCGCGGGATTTTTTCCGGAACGACGTCGCCGATTGTATGCGAAGCCGGAAGTGGTTCGGCTGTTGAATGATGCGCTGTTCAAAGACATTCGGTTTGTGCCCGAGTCGATTGCCGATGTCGACATCGATGAGTGGCTCGGCTTCGGCTTCGACAATTTCAGTGACGATCTGCGCGTCAAGACGTGGCTGATCAAAGCCGGTCGCTCGAAGGCGGAAGTCGCCGCGCTGAAGCAATTGTTCACTGCCGAAGTCCGCGCGGAATTGGCTCGATTGATCCACCGCATCGAGTATGATATCGATCGCAAAGAGAATTTCGAGCGACTGTTCGAGTTGTGCGAGCGCGAGATGATCTTCGACGATTATCTTGCCGATTTCATTCACTCGACGACGGCGCATCATGAATGTTTCGCGCTGTTTCAATCGGAAGCGGAAAAACGCGGCATTGAGCTCGATTTCGGAGATTAAACGGCATGAATATCGTTAAGCGGCAGTCGATTTTGAAAAAATTCGTCGACGCGTGGAGCAAACGCGGCTCCGAAAAATCCGATGCGCAAATGTTTTGGAACGAGTTGCTCGCCGCGCTCGGCTTTAAAAATCCTTCCGAGCACGTCCGGTTTGAATTTCCGATCGAAGTCGACGGACGTCAATGTTACATCGACGTTTGGATTCCGACAACCGACGTTTTGATCGAGCAGAAGTCGCGCGGTATCGATCTCGACAAACCCGTGCAGCAATCCGACGGCAGTTTTTGCACGCCCTTCGAGCAGGCTAAACGCTATGCCGATGCGTTGCCGTACTCGAAACGCCCGCGTTGGATCATCACTTGCAATTTCGATGAGTTTCGCATTTACGATCTCGATCGCCTGCCGACTTCGATCGTTCCGATTGACAACGCCCCGCAAATCATCAAATTCAAACGTCTGCCCGTCGAGCTTCGGCGATTGAATTTCCTTGTCGATCCCAATGACGAAAATATTTTTGACGGCAGTATCGACATCAAAGCCGTCGAGAGCATTGAAAAAATCCGCGAAACGTTTGCTCGAAAAATGCTCGGCAAGCAAAAATCCGCCGCCAATCCCATCGAGCGTTTGACGCCGAATCAACGCGCGCAACTCAATCGCTTTTCCGTTCGACTGGTGTTCTGCCTTTACGCCGAAGATGCTTCGCTTTTCGTGCCGAATCAATTCGTCGACTTCGTTAAGCGGCATGCCGACGATTTCGACAATGCGCTCGCCGCGCTGTTCAAAGTCCTTGACACTCCCGACAAACCCGTCAATCTTCGTCCGCGCGATTTGCCGAAGGTGTTGCGCGATTTTCCTTATGTCAACGGCGGGCTTTTTGCCGCAAACGCCGAAGATATTCCGGACTTTGACAAAGTTGTTGCCAATTCCATTGATCTCAATGCCAACGACAATCAACTCAATTGGTTTGCGATCAATCCGACGATCTTCGGCGCGTTGTTCGAGTCGAATTTGAATGAAGATACGCGCCGCGCGGGCGGCATGCATTTCACAGCCCGCGCCAACATTCTGAAGTTGATCAAGCCGCTGTTTCTCGACGCCCTGCACGACGAATTCGACGAGATTAAACGCAAGACGAAAAAAAATCGTCGCCGCGCTCTCGAACAATTTCAAGACAAACTCGCGTCGTTGACATTTCTCGATCCGGCATGCGGGAGCGGCAATTTCTTGACCGAAACTTACATCAAGCTCCGCGAGCTCGAGAATGACGTCTTGAGAGAGTTGCTGAAATTCGGCGTCCCCTGCACGATCAAAGTGTCGATTGATCAGTTTTACGGCATAGAGATCAACGATTTTGCGGCGGCGATTGCGCAAACCGCCATGTGGATTTCCGAAAGCAAGATGTATTTCGATACGGAAGTTCTCGCGCGAAAAGGTGTAAGTCTCCTGCCGCTCCGACATTCCGCGCGGATTGTTTGCGGCAATGCGCTCCGAATCGATTGGAATGAAGTTGTTCCGGACGGCGTCGATTACATAATCGGCACCCCGCCGTTCAGCGGCGCGCGCGTTATGACGCCGGAAAACAAAGCCGATCTCGTTCGCGTTTTCGACGGTTGGAAAAATGTCGGCAACCTCGACTTCATTGCCTGTTGGTTTAAACGCGCGGCAGACTTTATGGTCGGCACCGAAACCCGCGCGGCGTTCGTCGCGACAAACTCGATCGCGCAAGGCGAGAGTGTCGGCACGCTTTGGACGCCGCTTTTTGACAGTTGCCGCATCGATTTTGCATATCGGACGTTTTGTTGGACGAGCGAGTCGGAGAATCCGGCGGCGGTGCATTGTGTGATCATCGGATTTTCAACCGCGCCCAATACGAAACCGCGCATCATCTTCGACGGCGAGAAAAAAATCATTGCAAAAAATATCAACGGCTACCTGCTCGATGCGCCCGACTTCAGCGTCGAAAGACGCGCGAAACCGATCTGCAATGTGCCTCCGATGATGATGGGAAGCATGCCCGTCGACGGCGGCAATTTGATTATTGACGCGAATGAAGTCGAGGAATTTATTCGTTCGGAACCCGCCGCGCTCAAATTCATTCGCCCGTTGCTCGGCGCGGAAGAATTTATCAACAACAAGCGGCGATATTGTTTGTGGCTGGTCGATGCTGCGGAAGATGATCTGAAGTTGCCGTTAATCGCCGCGCGTGTCAAAGCAGTTCGGCAGTTCCGATTGTCAAGCAAAGCCGATTCAACCCGACGAGCCGCTGCCTTCGCCGAAAAATTTCATGCCGTGCGGCAACCGTCAACGAATTATATTGCGGTGCCGAAAGTTTCATCGGAACGGCGGAAATATATTCCAATCGGTTTTGTGTCACCGGACGTGATCGCGACGGATTTACTGTTCGTCGTTCCGGACGCCGAGCTTTTTCATTTCGGCGTATTGACTTCCTCTGTGCACATGGCGTGGATGAGACTTGTCGCCGGACGGCTCGAGATCAGTTATCGATATTCGGCGGTGATGGTGTACAATAACTTCCCATGGTGCGATCGGACTTCGGCAATTGAAAGAACGGCAGCGCGGATTTTGGAAGTGCGGCAGCAATTTCAAAATCGCTCTCTCGCTTCTCTTTACGACGAGTCGACCATGCCGTCGGAACTCCGCGCGGCTCATGCGGCAAACGATCGTGCGGTGCTCGACGCTTACGGCTTCTCGGCTGAAATGTCGGAGGCAGAGATCGTCACGCGGCTGATGGATTTGTATCGGTGCTTGACAACAGGCGCGGCGGCTGATAAAATCGCAATTAAAAGAGGCGACCGATGATTGGTACCATCGGCAACCTCAGTGATAAAGTTTTGACTGATCGGGATGCGTCAGCCGGAAAAGTGCCGTGCGGCTGTGCTCAATTACTTGAGCAAGCCTGCAACCGTTGCGATGAGGGTTCCCAGCTGAAGCCGGAAACTCCAATCGGTTTTCGTCAGATCGAGCTTAATGTCCAGTTTAAGTTCGATCTTCAGATTAAATTTCTTCAGACCGATTTTCATCGCGTATCACCTCCTCAAGCGGAGGTGCCGACGTCATCAGTCGCCTGTCGACATGCATTGTATCATGATGGTTTATGTCTGTCTGCAAATTTTTTTCAGCTGTTGGCGATTTTTTTTTGCAATGAATGAAGATCGATTGACAATTGACGACCGATCAATTAAACTCACGCATAAGAAATGTGAGGTAATGAATATGGATCGTCCGAATTGGGATGAATATTTTTTGGATATAGCGGCGGCGGTCGGGCGACGGGCGACGTGTTTGCGTCGGAAGTACGGCGCGATCATCGTCAAAGACAAAGTGATAGTGAGCACCGGCTATAACGGCGCGCCGCGCGGCGAGGCGAATTGCATCGACACGGGCATTTGCGAGCGCGAGCGGCTGAAAGTGCCGAAAGGCGAGCGGTATGAATTGTGCGTGGCGGTGCACGCCGAGCAGAATGCGATCATCAACGCCGCGCCCGATCAGATGCTCGGAGCAACGATCTACGTGGCGGGCATCAATGTCGCGGACGGCTCGATTGCGTCGGGCGAACCTTGCCTGTTGTGTCGCCGAATGATCAAAAATGCAAGGATCGCGCGCGCGGTGTATCGCGATGCGAGCGGCGTAATTCAAATCAAAACGCCGGAAGAAATCAACAATTGACGGAGTAAACAAATGACATTAAAACGTCAAAAGACGCGGCAAATTCATGTCGGCAACGTGGCGATCGGCGGCGATGCTCCGATCTCGGTGCAGTCGATGTGCAACACGAAGACGCTCGACACGCAATCGACGATTGATCAGATCAACGCACTTGCCGAAGCCGGTTGCGATATAGTGCGGCTGGCGGTGCCGGACATGCCTTCGGCGGAGAATCTCGGCAACATCATTCGCAATGTCAATGTGCCGCTGATTGCCGACATTCACTTCGATTATCGACTCGCGCTCGAAGCAATTCGGCAAGGGATCGCAGGACTTCGGCTGAACCCGGGCAATATCGGCGGCGCGGAACATGTTCGCGACGTCGTCACGGAAGCAAAGCGTGCCGAAATTCCGATCCGGATCGGCGTCAACGCCGGATCGTTGAGTCGACGCATTTTAAAAAAGTACGGCGGCGTCACTGCCGAAGGTTTAGTGGAATCCGCGCTCGAGCATGTCCGAATTCTCGAAGCGGAGAATTTTTTTGACATTAAAATCTCGCTGAAGGCGCATGACGTGCCGTTGACGCTCGCCGCATATCGATTGATGAGCGCGACGGTTGATTATCCGCTGCACGTCGGGATCACGGAAGCCGGAACGATCAACAGCGGCTTGATCAAGTCGGCGGTCGGAATCGGCGCATTGCTGGCAGAAGGGATCGGCGATACAATTCGAGTGTCGTTGACGGGCGATCCGATTGTCGAGGTTCGGACGGCAAACGAGATATTGAAATCGCTCGGACTTCGAGAGTACGGAGCGACGCTGATCGCATGTCCGACATGCGGCAGGACTCGGATCGATCTGGCGTCGATAGCGGCGCGAGTAGAGGAGCGATTGTCGACAATCCGCGAGCCGATCACGGTGGCGGTAATGGGCTGTGTGGTGAACGGTCCGGGCGAGGCGCGCGAGGCGGATGTCGGAATTGCGGGCGCGGACGGCGAGGGCATAGTATTTCGACGCGGGGAGATCGTTCGCAAAGTGCCCGAATCCGAGCTCGTCTCAGAACTGTTTAAAGAGATCGAGCTCATCTTGAAAGGTTGATGCGCAATGGCAGACAGAGATTTAAGCGCGGTGTTGACTTCGGCGCAGGAAGTGCTCGGAAACATCGAATCGGCGATTGCAACCAAACTCGCGACCGACAGCACCGATCCGGCATTCGAGTCGCTCAAAAGCACGATCAAAGACGCGATCGAAGTCGAAGACGATGCAGCATTGCCGGACGAAGTGCTCGACGCGTTTGCCGAAACAGTTGCCGAGAAGATCGACGACTCGATCGACGCCGGCACTTCGCTGAGTTTCACGAAGATATTCAAGTCGCTGGTGAGCTCGATAGTCGACTCGTTCACGTCGTCGTCTCGCGAAACCGTGACGGTTGACGGCGTCGAATACGAATTGAGTTGCAATCCGCTGGTGACGAAAAAAATCTCGGTGACGATGAACAAGATCGGGACGGTGACGGCGGCGGTTTCGTGGACGGATTCGGACGGCGAGCATGAAACGACGCTGTCATGGAAGGATTTTTCCAAGAAGACGCTCAAAAGCTACTTCAACGATCTGAAAGAGCTCGCCGAGGATAAGATCGTGTCGACGTGGAATAACATAGTGAGCGGCGTGTCGACGACGATCGACATTGCGCAGGCGATTCAGGCGATCTATTCAAACAGCAGCAACAGTAAGGAACTGCTCGCAAACATTTTCGGCAACGAGTTGGTGCAGTCGACGGCGAAAAGCGCGATCAAGTCTGCCGTCAACAGCTACATCAAGAGCTACGTCGAAGACGGCGCGGCGGTTGTCAAGCAACTTACGAAATACGCGGCACTCGGCACCAAGTACTCGCAATTGAGCACGGCGGTCTCGAACGATAAAAACGTCGAGTCGAAGGCGAAAGCGTTTATCAAGGCGGCGAATGCGCTCGAAAAATTGCTGTCGATCGAGCAAAGCGATCTGATTGCGTCGCTCGAAAGAGGCTTGAGTTACGATTTCAAAAACAACATCATCTCGCTCGACGACGAATATGCGGTGAAGTTCTCGGCGGACGGTTTCGAGCTGACGGCGGGCGGCATTAATGCTTCGCTCCGCGCGGATTCGATCACGATCGAAGGCGATAAGAAGGCGAATATCATGATCGGCGGGCTCGGCGACGATTCGTTGTACGGCGGCAAGGGCAAAGACATACTGCTCGGCTACGACGGCAATGATACGCTCAACGGCGGTGCGGGCAACGATACATTGAGCGGCGGCGCGGGCGCGGACGTGTTTTATTACGAGGCGGGCGACGGCAATGATGTGATCTTCGATTACAGCGCGGAGGATGGCGATCTGATCAAGATCGTCGGCTCGAGTGTCTCCGGCGTTTCGACTAAGAATGACGACGCGATCATCAAGATTGGCTCAAAGAAAATGACGGTGATCGGCGGCGCGGATCAAGAGATCATCATCGAGGACGACAGCAACGAACAGATTTCGATCGAGAGCGGCGCGATCATCGAGCCGAGTGCGGATGTGTATTGGTTTGATCGGGACGTGGCGGCAGACGAGATTGACGAGTTGATTGAGTTGCAAGCGATTGAAAATCCGGCGACATTCGAGTATAATGTTGTCGATTCAAATTCAATCGTGGGAGTGAATGTCATTGAGAGCAAGTCAATTGTATGCGCCGACCTTGCGAGAGATACCGGCGGAGGCGGAACTCGTCAGTCATAAACTGATGCTCCGCGCGGGGCTGGTGCGAAAAGTCGCGGGCGGCGTTTACACGTATTTGCCGCTGGCTTGGCGCACAATCAAGAAGATCGAGCAGATCATTCGCGAGGAAATGGACGCCGAGGGCGGGCAGGAGATCATGCTGCCGATCATGCAACCGGCAGAGTTGTGGCTCGAAAGCGGGCGTTGGAACGTGTACGGTCCCGAGCTCATGCGGCTGAAAGATCGGCACGATCGACTGTTTGCGCTCGGTCCGACGCATGAAGAAATCGTCACCTCGCTCGTGCGCGACGAAGTGCGCTCGTATAAGCAATTGCCGCTGATGCTGTATCAAATTCAGAACAAATATCGCGATGAAATTCGCCCGCGCTTCGGATTGATGCGCTCGCGCGAGTTTATCATGAAAGATTTGTATTCGTTTGACGCGGACATCGACGGCATGAACAAGTCGTATGCGAAAATGTATGATGCCTACACTCGGATATTCACTCGGTGCGGATTGAAGTTTCGCCCTGTCGAGGCGGATAACGGCGCAATCGGCGGCGGGCATTCGCATGAATTTACGGTGCTGGCTCCGAGCGGCGAGTCGTCGATAGCGTATTGCGAGTCATGCGATTATGCGGCGTCCGACGAGAAGGCGGAATTGGAAGTGATCACTGCCGCCGAAGAAGAAATGAAGCCGCTCGAAAAAGTCGCGACGCCGAACGCACACACGATCGAGCTCGTCAAGGACTTCTTGCAGGTTCCGATCGAAAAGACGATCAAGGCAGTTGCATTCCAAGACGACGACGCGCGCTTGATCCTCGCGTTCGTGCGCGGAGATCATGAAGTCAACGAGATCAAAATCCTGAATGCGGTCGAGGGCGCATTGCATTTGCACATGGCTGAAGAGTCGGCGATTGTCGAGGCGGGAGGCTCGGCGGGATTTATGAGCCCGATCGGCATAAAAGACGGCACGAGCATCGTCGTCGACTCGACCGTGATGGAGATGTACAACGCGGTTGCGGGCGCGAACGAAACCGATCATCACTTCATCAATGTCAATCCGAAGCGCGATTTCGATCGCGAGAAGTTGATCGTCACGGACATTCGCATGGTGCGCGAGGGCGATCCGTGTCCGCATTGCGGCGCGCCGCTCAAAATGACGCGCGGCATCGAAGTCGGGCAGGTGTTTACGCTCGGCAATAAATACAGCAAGGCGTTGAATGCGTCGTTCCTCGACGAGAACGGGCGCGAGAAGTATTTCGAGATGGGCTGTTACGGCATCGGCGTCGGACGAACGATGCAGGCGGCGATCGAGCAGTCGAATGACGAGCACGGCATTATCTGGACTCGCGCGCTCGCGCCGTTCGAGGTTGTGGTCGTTCCGGTCAATGCGAAAAACGCCGAGCAACTTGATGCGGCTGAAAAAATCTACGCCGAACTCCGCGCGGCAGGCATTGAGACGATCATCGACGATCGTGCGGAGCGTGCGGGCGTGAAATTCAACGATTGCGATCTGATCGGCTACCCGCTCCGGGTGACGATCGGACCGAAGGCGATCAAAGAAGGCACGGTCGAGATCAAAGTGCGGCGATCGGGCGAGATGATTACGATCGAGCGCGAGAAATATCTCGACACCGTGCGCGAATTGCTGAAGGGGCTTTGACATGTCGAGGCAATTGAAGGCGGTATTGACGATAGCGGGTTCGGACAGTTCGGGCGGCGCGGGAATTCAAGCCGATCTGAAGACGATGCTCGCAAACGGCGTTTACGGCATGTCGGCAATCACGGCATTGACGGCGCAAAACACGCTCGGAGTGACGGCAGTGCAGAATTCGACGCCGGAATTTCTCGCCGCGCAACTCGACGCCGTCTTTTCCGATATTTTTCCCGACGCCGTCAAGATCGGCATGGTCTCGTCGATCGAATTGATTGAAGTGATCGGCGAGCGGCTTCGGCATTACGAGGCGAAACACATCGTGCTCGATCCGGTCATGATTGCAACGAGCGGTGCGAAATTAATTTCCGACGACGCGATCGAGTCGCTCAAAAAACTCTTTCCGATTGCGGAAGTGATCACGCCGAATGTTTTCGAGCTTGTCGTGTTGACGGATCAGAAATTCGACGACATAAAATCCGAGCTCGACATGGAACGCTCCGCGCGGAAATTGTTCGAGCGATACGGCTGTGCGGTGCTGGCAAAGGGCGGGCATTTCGGGAGCGACGCGAACGATCTTCTCTGCAGTGCGGACGGCTTGCATTGGTTTGAAGGTGCGCGCATCGAAACGAAAAACACGCACGGAACCGGGTGCACTCTGTCTTCGGCGATCGCGTCGAATCTCGCGAAAGAGATGCCGCTCGTCGAGGCAATCGGCGCGGCGAAAAAATATTTGACGGAAGCACTGTCGAGCGGCTTGTCGATCGGACATGGCAACGGACCGCTCGATCATGCAATGCGTAATGCATAATGCGTAATGCGTAATTAAAAAGAGACGAGAGTGACGGTCTTTTAATTAAGAATTACGAATAAAAGCGGTGCAAACAATGTTTAACAGGTTATCGGAATAGCAAAGCATCCCGATAGTTATCGGGACACAACATTAAAGCAATTCACAATCGCAAGGTGTGCTAAGGTGTCGGATAATCCTCTGAAAAAGGTCTCGATAGTATGGAGTATACTTGATGTCGGTATTATGATTTTTGAGCATACGAGTAACTGATGAATGGTTGCGGTTCAGTTCTTTTCCAATCTCAACTACTTTTGCTCCCATATCTCGTCTAATGCGAGTGTATGCCATACGTGCAAAGAAGATTTTTTGCATACGTGTGTCAGACACAAATTCCTCTTTGGTTATATTACTTTCACTAAGTACCCAATCAAGTATAGTTCCGATACTATTTTTCTTTTTCATTTTGTGCTTCTATTACAATATTAGTCATCATCTCGCGGATAATAGAGTTCTGGGCAAGTGTTCGTAATCCATCGTCAACAACATCTCGCGTGGCTTTCACAATACACGTGTAAGTTCCGTTTGCCCCTTGACTTAACAAAATGAAATTGTTGTACTTTGCAATTGCGTC
>CALGGX010000153.1 GCA_937916025.1 uncultured Selenomonadales bacterium | reverse complement strand
CAGCATTGCGATTGACGGCGAAAATGCGATGCCGCGCCCGAACACCTGCACGCTCACGTATTCGGCGAAGAGATAGCCGAGTCCGCTCCCGAGCAGTCCGCCGAACGCTCCGAGCAAACAGCCCTCGCCGAGAAATTCCCGCACGATGTTCTCATTCGCCGCGCCGAGTGCTTTTCGCAAGCCGATCTCTTTGCGCCGCTCGGTTACGACCGCCATCATCGTCGTCGACACGCAAATCAGCGTCAACATCAACACAATCGCCGTCACCAACAAAACCAACACCTGCAATTTACTTAAGACGTTGAGCTCCGAGTGCGCGATCTGTTGAACCGATTGCGCCTGAACGCCGTCGATTTGATCGTTGACGGTATTTTCGACCGCCGTCAAAGAATCGCCGTCCGCGACGACGCTCAATTGCGCCAAGCTGATCGCGTTCGGCTTTTCGACAATCGATTGCAGTTCGGCGAGATCGACAAAGGCGAAGTCTTCTTCCTTGCCTCCCGTCGAGACGATGCCGACGACGGTATACGATCGCATGGCATGCCCTTCGCCCGCGCTGATTGAGATCGAGCGTCCGAGGAGTTCATTGCGCTCATACGGCGAGAGAATATCCGCAAGGTTGATGCCGACAATGACCTCGCGCTCGCCGCGCGCGGGATATCGCCCTTCGAGTTGCCAATACGGACTGACTTTCTGAAGCTCGTCAAAATCCGTGCCGCCGGTCAAAATGTATTGCTTATTGATCTCGAGCCGCTCGTACAAAAACGGCGCGAGTCCGACAATTTCATGTCCGACGAGAAGTTCTTTGACACGACCGAGCTGCGATTGATCAAAACTCGCGGCTCCGCCGTTCGGAATGAGAAGAATGTTTGCGCCGTAAGCTCGAAATTCGCGCCCGAGTTGTTGCGGCACTTCCCGATACACCGTGATCATGCCCGAGATGATCGTCGCCCCGACCGCCACCGCCAGCAATGCCGTCAACATTCGCAATCGACGGCGGAGCAGGGAGTAGAAAATCATTCGCAAAAAGAATTTCAATTTCTTCGCGTTCAAAATCAATCACCGTCCATGCAAAACTTCAGCCGGTTCGAGCGACAACAACATTCTGATTGCCGGCAGACTGCCGATCAACAGCACGAGTACCATCAAAACCGATACGATTGGAACGACAGCCGCGTTGGTTGCAATGCCGGAGTCGAAAACCGTCAAGCCGATCACTTGCGCGAGCCCGAGTCCGGCGAAATATCCGAGCACGCCGCCGAGGCATCCGGCGATAAAAATCTCGGTCAAGATCAATAAAATTACGCCGAGATTCGTCGCGCCGAGTGCTTTCAGCAATCCGAGCTCGCGGCTGCGCTCGATGATGTTTGCGCTGACGAGATTCGACACGCCCAACGCCGCCGACAGCAAACTCAATATCGTGATCAACAGCATCAGCAATTGCGTTTTGTCGAGGATTTTGCCTTCGGATTCGGCGATCTGCCGCACCGGACGCGCGGACGAGTTGTCGATCACTTCTTCGATCTGATATGCAATCGCGCTGACATACGCCGTGCAATACCAAATCTCGCGCTCCTGTTGACTGAGCATATCGGGATTTGCCGCCGCTTTCCTCGCGAGCTCATTCTCCGGCGTCGTGATTGCGCTTACGTCGATTGCCGCGATTTTGCCCGGGGCGTTGAGAATTTTTTGCATGACGGCGAGATCGACCAACAGCGAATTGTCTTCATCGCCGCCGCCGCTGACGATGCCGCTGATCTTCAGTCGATCGCCGTTGTCGATTGTAATCTCGTCTCCGACATGAAGATTTTTTTCGAGCGCGAGTTTCGATCCGATCAACGCTTCATTGTTGCCTTCAATCGGATATGCGCCTTCGATCTGCCACCATGACTTCATTTCCTTCTCGCCGGTTCGGATCGATTCGCCCGTCGGAAGAGTCAATGTGTGCTCGAACCAAGTTCCGATCGCCGATAATTTCGAGCCGTCTTTGAGTGTCAATTGCCCGTCGAGCGTCGGCGCAAACGCCACGATGTTGTTCGTCCAGAAAATGGTTTTGAGTTTGCCGAGATCGGACTCATTCAAAAAATCGCGATGCGAGTCGTCGGAAATACCGTAAACGTCTCGGAGCAGCGCGGAATTTTTCGGCGTGACGATAATGTTAGCTCCGTACGCTTTGAGCTCCCGATTGACTTTATCGCCGACATCAAACATGACATTGAGCATGGCGGAGGCGAGCGAAACGCCGAGCGCGACCGTCAAGGCGATCAACATGAACCGATTGCGTTGTCGGACAAGCGCGCCCTTGACCATTTGCCAAAACATTTGCCTTCACCTCTCATTGAAAGATCTTCGCCGCTTTCTCGAGTTCGTTTTGCGGCACTTTTAATTTGCCTTCTTCGATGCGATATTCGATCGGAATCGGATTGCAACCGCCTTTTGTTCCGATGGTTGCCTTATTCATCTGAACATCGCACAGCTTGCAAATCACTTGACTGTCGCGCTCGTAATAGCCGGTCGCGCCGCAAATCTCGCAAGCATCGAGCCCGACTCCGTACGCCGAGCCGCCCTTCAAAATGACGATGTACCGAACCTGCTCGCCTGTCGACGCGCGGTAGACGAAACGATGAAGATGCCCGTCCTTGACGACTTCGAGATCGACATCGACGAAGCCGTTTTCGGCATTGACGGGAACTGCCGGAACGATCTCCGCCTGTTTGTTTGCAACGTACGCTCCGACGGTCGAAGTCATCAGCATTACGAAAAGCGCGGCAATGACTCCTCCGCCCCAACGCCGCTTGCGAATTGCCTTTGACACGATCGATCGGTATTGCGCGGGATTTGCGCCTTCGGGCTTGCTCGGACGCGGTTGCGAGAACAGCGTGAGCGGCACGACGAGAATCGCGGCGTAAATGACAAAGATCAGCGCGTCTTGGTTGTTGATGATCGGAGCCATTATCGACATGATTGCTTCGCCGCTCAAAATATTTCTTGCCATCAACACTTGGATCAAAAAAATCAATTGTTGGATCATGCAGGCGGCGATTTGGACGATGAAGACGAATTTCAGCCGCGCGGAGTTGAGTGCATCGGCGGCTTTGTAAATCAAAAACGTACCGATAAATGCAAAAAGCGTGCCGCCGACGAAGCCGAGGATTTTCATTAAGAATGTGATCGAGAGATAATCGCCGAGCGCGGCGACGACGGCACCGGTCGGAAGCAACCACAACTCGAAGCCGTGATACAAAAACAGTGCAGCAACGGCGGCAGTGATTGCGCCTTTCAACAGTTTGTCGACGGCATTTCGATCGGATTTGAAGAGTCGCGCGAGTATAATCGATTCGGCGATCAGAGTAATGAATGTGGCGAGCCCCTCGAACAACTCTCGACTGACGGCGTTGCGGGTTCCGACGCGGACGGCAACGAGGAAGATCGACAACCAAAATCCCCACTTCAGCGCGGAGCGAAATGTTTTTTTGTAAGCGTCGACGGGCGAGCGCAGCAGAATGACGAGCAAAATTGCGAGCGGCACACCGAGGATCAATCCTTCCTGCATTGCGGGGATGAATTGCAATAAAAAATTCTGAAGCATGAGCACCTCCGAAAGATTTTTTAAACGCAAAGAAATCTCTGCCGTTGTTTTTCCAACAGAGACTTTGCTTCAATTCTTAATTCATAATGCGTAATGCGTAATTAAAAAAACGTCGTCCTCCAATTACGCATTACGCATTACGCATTGCTTTTCTTACCATTTGCGCGGGGTGTAATTGAACGTCCATTTCATGACGACAGGCTTTTTCCAAAAATGCCCCGGGACGCCGGTATCGGGATCGGTGTGGAGTCCGTAACCTTCGGGCGCGTAGAATTTGAACTCGCAATCGTAAGTGCCTGCGCCGTGCATTTTGACGTTCGCGCCGTAATGCGGACCGTCATCGGCACTCATCGGCATGAAAGTTCCGGTGATCGGACCTTCTTTATCGCCGCCGCGCTTGGTGAATTTGTATTCGACGCGCATGTAAGGAATCCATTCGCCGACGCCGAAACCGCATTCATTGCCTTCGGTCGCATGGATGTCCGTTTCGATATGAATGTCTGCCTGATCCGGCGAGAGCATCATGCCTTGCGGTTCCATCGGCACCGGTTGGAAGTACACGAGCGCGACTTTGAAATGGTTCTCGGTATCCTCGATCTCGTCACCGATCGGATATTCCTGAAATGCCAATGCATTCGGACTGAATGCGGCAAGACTTAATGCCGCCGCTCCGACTGCCAATGCCGATTTCAATTTCTTGACGTTGAAAAAACTCATGTAATTTGCAACTCCTTTGAAAACACTTATCAATCTCGATAAGATGATACAACAAGACAATGATTTTGTAATGAAATTCGTTATCATCAATGAGAAAAATTTTTGCATCAAAGGATTGGACATCAAACATTGAAAAAGCCGCGCGGAGAATTCCGAACGGCTTTTTTTATTGAACAATCCGTTGATTGAACAATCGATCGATTAGTCGGCAAAATCTTTCGTAATGTCGTCGACGATTTCCTGCACGGATTTGATCGAGTGAATGAAGCTGATGCCGTTGCCGATTTGTCGGGCAGAGAACGGTAATACGCCGGTATCGTGCGGAACGACAACATGTCGCGCGCGTTCGATTTCAACACGGCTTGCTTAACGTTCTCCGCCATCCGACTTTCTTTGCTCATTGCAAACGCCGTGCCGCAGTAAACGCCTTCGGCTACGAGCGCGAGTGCCGCATTGAATGCTCTGCCGTCTGCAATGCCGCCATGACCGGCGTGTGCTCGACTGCATCGACAATCAACGGAACGATCGAGAATGTGCCCAAAACCATGTTCGGAAGCGTGCCTCCCTCGTCAAAGCCGGTCGCAAC
>CALGGX010000152.1 GCA_937916025.1 uncultured Selenomonadales bacterium | reverse complement strand
CCGCCATGAAGATCACGCGGCTCGACGCCTCGCGCGCAAACGCCATCTCATGCGTGACGACGACCATTGTCATGTGTTCTTCCGCCAATTCACGCATGGTTTTGAGAACCTCGCCCGTCAACTCCGGATCGAGTGCCGAAGTCGGCTCGTCAAACAGCATGATGTCCGGTTGCATCGCCAATGCCCGAGCGATCGCCACGCGCTGTTGCTGACCGCCGCTCAAGCGCGCGGGATAACTGTCTTTCTTGTCCGCGAGCCCGACTTTTTTGAGCAGATCGATCGAAATTGCAATCGCTTCGTCTTTCGGCACGCCCTTGACGTATGTCGGTGCTTCAATCAAATTCTCGAGCACGGTCATGTGCGGAAACAAATTGAATTGCTGAAAAACCATGCCGGTTGCCGAGAGAATATCGCGTTGCGTTTTGTCATCGACATAAACTCCGTCCTCGACGAGCCGTCTGCCCTTGATGTCAATCGAGCCGCGATCGATCGACTCGAGATGATTGATGCATCTCAACATCGTCGATTTGCCGCTGCCCGACGGTCCGAGCACGGCGAGCACTTCGCCCTTGTCGACGACGAGATCGATGCCGCGCAACACTTGATTATCGCCGAAGGCTTTGTGGATGTTCGTCAATTCAAGCATCGTATTTGCCATAATAAGCCTCCAGTTTTTTGAATCCCCACGTCAGAAGTGCCGTCATCGTCAAGTAGAAAATGCCGGCGATTACGAAAGGCGTCATGTCAAATTCGCGCTGGACGATCGTGCGCGCGACTCTCAACAGATCATTCATCGCAAGGATATAGATCAGCGACGTGTCCTTGACGAGATTGATCGTCTCGTTGGAGATCGGCGGCAGGACGATCCTCAGCACTTGCGGAAATACGATGCGCTTCATCGTATGCCAATGCGGCAGTCCGAGCACTCGCGCCGCTTCAAATTGCCCGCGCGGAATTGCCTGAATGCCCGCCCGGAAAATCTCGGCGAAATACGCCGTGTAGTTCAGTGTAAACGCGAGCAGAGCGGCGGCAATGTCCGGCAACATCAAGCCGACCATCGGCAACGCGAAGTAAACGAACAGCAATTGCAGCATCAGCGGCGTGCCGCGCATGATCCAGACGTAAAACTCCATCAAATAGCGCAAAGGCTTGACGGACGAGAGTCGTCCGAGTGCGGCGAGCCCTCCGAGCGGCAACGACAAGATCAATGTGATCAGAAATATTTCGAGCGTGACGAATGCGCCCTGCATTATCAACACGCTCATGTCAAAGAACTTTTCCAAAAGCACAACTCCCTGCTTCCCATCATCAGATGACGGCGGTGTTGTCGAATTCCCTTTCGATAATGCTCTGCATCCGTGTTAAACCGCGAGTCGAATTACATCTTCTTCTTAATCAGATCGGAACCGAACCATTGATTGGAAATTTCCGTTGCGGCACCGTCTTTGACCATCTCGTCAAACGCTTTTTGCACTTCGTCGCGCAATTCTTTGTCGTCCTGACGGAATGCAATGCCGAATTGGCTCGTCGGTCCGATTGCAACGTCAAGCGCATCGAGCTTATCCGGATGTTTGCTCATATAATAGCGACCAACGATCTCATCGCAAACGATTGCGTCAAGGCGTCCGTTCTCGAGATCCATGAACGCGCTGATGTAATCGCCATAAGTTTTGAGCTCCTTCAGCGAGCCGGTCAATTCCGCATTCGACGCAAAATATTCTTCCGCCGTCGACGCCGCTTGCGTGCCGACAGTCAAGCCGTTCAAACTCTCTTCGCCGGTGATTGCGCTCGGTTCTTCAGAGTGGCGAACGAAAACGATCTGGCGATTATCCATATACGGATCGGAGAAGAGCATGTTTTTCTCGCGTTCCGGAGTGATATCGAGCCCGTTCCAGAGAATATCGACGCGCCCGGATTTGAGTTCAGCTTCCTTCGACGCCCAATCGATGCCCTTGAATTCGACGGGACGCCCGAGACGACTCGCCGCCTCTTTTGCGAGATCAACATCAAAGCCGACGATCATGTTGTTCTCGTCCTTAAAGCCCATCGGCGGATACTCGTCATCGAGCCCGACGACGATCGCTTTGCCTTTCGCGTCGTCTTTCGGAGCTTCGGACGCCGGTTGATCTCCTCCGCCGCCGCAACCGGTCAGCAACGTGCATGCCGCGAGCATCGCTGCCATGAGCATCTTTTTCAATTTCATACGTGATCTCTCCTCGTAAAAATGTATCGGCGTGAAAACACGCTGAAATGCATTATAATCGATCGCTTGCAACTTTGCAAGGTTAAACTTGACAATCGAAAAGCAATTATTGTAAAATGCTTGCGTGATTTTCGGATAAACTGAAGGAGGTGTGAGCGGATGGCAGCACCGAAAAGAAAATTGTCGAAAGCGCGCCGAGACAGACGCCGTGCGAATTGGAAGCTCGAGACTCCGAAGTATGTCAAATGTCCGAGATGCCGCGAGCCTAAACTTCCTCATCACGTGTGCCTCGAATGCGGTTACTATAACGGACGAGAAGTTATCGAAACGGCATAAAAATCGATCGAGTATGTTGGGCAGGCACAAGGTTGACCTGCTCATTTTTTGTGTAAGGAGCGGAGAAGAAGTTGAAGATCGCAGTCGACGCAATGGGCGGAGATCACGCGCCGGAAGAAATTGTCAAGGGAGCTGTCGAAGCAGCAAAGAAATATTCGTGCGAGATCGTCCTCGTCGGAGATGAAGATCGGATCAAAGAATTTCTCTCGCAACCGTCGGAAAAAATCTCGATTCACCATGCGCCGGACGTGATCGAAATGGGCGAGCATCCTTCGGAAGCGGTGCGCTCGAAAAAAAATTCGTCGATCGTCATCGCGACGGAGCTGGTCAAAAACGGCGAATGCGACGCGGTCTTGTCGGCGGGCTCGACGGGAGCGGCGGCGGCCTCGGCGCAATTGATCTTGCGTCGAATACGCGGCATCGGACGCCCGGCGATCGCAACTCCCATTCCCACTCCGCGCGGAGTGACATTGATGCTCGACAGCGGCGGCAGTGTCGATATCAAACCGGAACATCTCTCGCAAATCGGAATGATGGCGGCGATTTACGCCGAGCACGTTCTCGGCAAAAAAAATCCCACGGTCGGACTTCTCAACATCGGCGAGGAAGAGACGAAAGGCAACGAGCAAGTCAAGGCGACGTATCAACTTCTCAAAAACACGACGGCGTTCAATTTCGTCGGCAACGTCGAGGGGCGAGACATTCCAACCGGCAAAGTCGACGTGGTTTTGTGTGACGGCTTCATCGGCAATGTGGTTTTGAAATTCGCCGAGGGGCTCGCCGATACGATCATGGGATTGTTGCGAGAGGCGATCGAAGAAGGCGGCATGACGGCGAAACTCGGCGCGCTGATGCTCGCTCCGACGCTCAAAAAACTCGGCAAACGCCTCGACGCGAGCGAATACGGCGGTGCGCCGTTGCTCGGAGTGAACGGCTGTTGCGTGATCAGTCACGGCTCGTCGAATGCGAAGGCAATTTGCTCGGCAATCGGCGCGGCGAATGAGTACGTCGACAGCAATGTGCTCGGGCATATCAAATCCGCGCTCGAAACGCAAAACGTTGACAATTCCGATGTTTGCTTGTAAAATTTTTGCAAAAGCAGTTGGGTCTGCCAACCAAGGGGAGGAGACTGATTAGATGTTTGAAAACAATGCCGTCTGCAAACTGCTCGGCATAAAATATCCGATCTTCCAAGGCGGCATGGCGTGGATAGGAACGGCAGAGCTGGCGTCGGCAGTGTCAAACGCGGGCGGGCTCGGCTTAATCGGCGCGGGGCATATGCCGCCGGACGTGCTTCGCAAGGAAATTCAAAAGTGCAAGGCGTGGACTGAAAAACCGTTCGGCGTGAATATCATGCTGATGTCGCCGTTCGTCAAGGAAGTCATGCAAGTCGTGGTCGATGAACGCGTACCGGTCGTGACGACGGGCGCGGGAAATCCCGGCGAATACATGCCCGCACTGAAAGAGATCGGCACGAAAGTCATTCCGGTGATCGCGTCGGTCGCGCTCGCTCGTCGATTGGTAAAAGGCGGCGCGGACGCGGTGATCGCGGAAGGACTCGAGAGCGGCGGGCATATCGGCGAGATCGCGACGTTCCCGTTGATCCCGCAAGTCGTTGACGCGCTCGAAGTTCCGGTGATCGCGGCGGGCGGCATCGGCGATTCGCGCGGCATGGCGGCGGCGTTTGCACTCGGCGCGAGCGGCGTTCAGATGGGCACCCGCTTCG
>CALGGX010000151.1 GCA_937916025.1 uncultured Selenomonadales bacterium | reverse complement strand
CATTCGGATTCGACGAGTTATTCATCGCCTCGAGATATATCTTGACGCAATCGGTCGGAGTGCCGTCGATCTCCCACGCCTCGACTTCGCTCGCGAGCTTGAGTTCATGTCTGTCGAGCAGTTCATTGACTCGCTCCGCGCGGAGTTTTTTGAACTCGATCTGTTTGTGGATCGACAGCGCATGCGACATTCCGCTCTGCTGTTTCATCGGCGCGGCTATGATGATCTCGTGCTTTTTCGACAACACCGACGCCAATGCCCATATGCCTTTCGCCTCAATGCCGTCGTCATTCGACAACAATATCTTCAATGCATTCACCTCCGATCACTTCTCAAACAGCGCGCGCGAAAATTCATCCGCATCGAACGGTCGAAGATCGTCGACGCCCTCGCCCACTCCGATCCATTTCACCGGCATCGACATTTCCGCCATCAATCCGATCACCACTCCGCCCTTCGCCGTGCCGTCGAGTTTTGTCAACACCAGCCCCGTAACCGGCGCGGCTTTCGTAAAAAGTTCCGCCTGACTGATTGCATTTTGCCCCGTCGTCGAGTCGAGGATCAAAAGCACTTCATGCGGCGCGCCGTTGATGCCTTTTCCGAGCACTCGATTGATTTTCTTGAGTTCTTCCATCAGATTGAATTTATTCTGCAGACGCCCCGCCGTGTCGACGATCAAAACATCGACCTCGCGAGCCTTCGCCGCTCGAACAGAGTCCAACGCCACGCTCGACGGATCCGAACCTTCGTCGTGTTTGATCAACGACGCGCCCGTCCGCTCCGCCCATATCTCCAATTGATCGATCGCCGCCGCGCGGAACGTATCCGCCGCCGCCAACATCACTTTATACCCCTGCTCCCGATAGTACGCGCTCAATTTTCCGATCGTCGTTGTTTTGCCCGCGCCGTTGACTCCTATCACGAGGATCACGTACGGCTTCGTCAAATACATTGCCCATTTTTCCGATGGTACGTCTTTAGTCAGGATCGAACCGATCTCGCGCTGAAGGAACGGCTTCAAATCTTCCGGAGAATTGATCTCGCGCTTGCGAATGCCCTTGCGAACCGCCTCCATCAATTTCTCTGTCGTCGGCATGCCCACGTCCGAAAGGATCAGCGTCTCTTCGAGTTCGTCGAGAAATTCCTCGTCAATCTTCGCACTGCCGTTGATCAATTCTTCGAGTTTAAACGTCAAATTCTCGCGCGTTTTTGACAGACTTTCTTTCAGCTTGTCGAAAAAACCCATGCCGCTCACCTCCGATCAATCGACTTCATTCGCCGTCAACAACGCCTCGATTTTGATGTCCGTTCGGCGATTGAGATCGATGAATTGATTTTTCGTCGTCTGCACAATCGGCAATGACGAAATCCGACTCTCGTCGATGTAAACGATCTTGGCGCGCTCGCCGTTCGAGAGTCCGACCCAGTTGCCGTTCAGCGCGTGGTTCAGATTTTTGATAAACAGCACCGTAAAATTCGTGTCGAGTTTGCCGGCGATCATGTCTTCATACAAAACGCGCAACACGTCAAACGGCGAGCTCCGTTTCGCATACGAACGATTCGCCGCCATCGCGTCATACATGTCGAGGATCGCAATGATCTTGCCGTAATTGCCAATCTGATCCGCCTTAAGCCGATTCGGATAACCCGAGCCGTCGCAACGCTCATGATGTTGCAGGATTCCCATCAGCATGTCTTTCGAATATGAAATCTCCGAGTACTTCAACATATCGAAGCCGTAATCGGCATGCCGTTTGACTTTGTCGAGTTCCTCCGGCGTCAATTTGCCCGTCTTCTCGAGAATTTCCTTGGGCACCTTCATCTTGCCGACATCGCACAACATTCCCGCCGTCATCAACTCTGTCTTCTTATCCCATTTCAGACGCATCCAATCCGCCATCAAACCCGCCAAAATAAAGACGTTGAGCGCATGATGAATGACATAATCGCCCGTGCGCGTCATGTTGTGAATTTGACTGACGCTCGTCGCGCCCTCGCACAATTTTTCAATAACAGTGTCGACGATCAATTCTTCCATTGAAGGCATGTCGAGCTTGCCCTCGCGCCCGAGTTTGAAGTAAATGTTTTGAACCCTCGCGTAGGCGTATTTGTAGCACTCGACATAGCCGCCGTCGAGCAGATGTTCGTTGCCGACCACTTCGGCGTGAATTTCTTCTTCCGGCACGTCGATGTAAACGAAAAACACCGATTTACCGTTGAGTTTATTCAGATCTTTATCTTTGAGAACCGTACCGCTCCGGACGAGAACGCTTCCGTCGAGGTCTTGAACGGTGCGCCCGACTTTCATTCCGGAGCGCAATTCATTGACGTTGTACGCTTTTAACATATTTTCGCTCCCCTCAATCCTGCCGACAATCGCGGCAATAACCGAAGAATTTCAACTCATGATTAAGAATTTGAAAGCCGGATTGATTTGCGATATCCGCTTCCAAATCGTCGAGCCGATCTTCGTCGAATTCGATTACGCGCTTGCATTTAAGACAGATCAGGTGATGGTGATTGTGTTTTGACGGATCGACGGCGTTGAGTTCGTAGCGCGAGCAGCCGTCTCCGAACTCGATCTTGAGCAGAATGCCGAGCGAGCCGAGCAGTTCGAGCCCGCGATACACCGTCGCCAATCCGATCTTCGATTTTGTCGCGTGCAGAAAAGCATGCACGTCTTCCGCGCTCAAATGATGCCGATCCGGATTGTCGAGGAACACCTGAAGAATTTCTTTGCGTTGCGGCGTCATTTTGTAGCTCTGTTTCGACAAGCGCGTCTTCAGATCGTCAATCGTAAAAGTTCTCGCATCTGCCCCGTTCATATCAAACACTCACTTCCCGGTCAATTTTTGTAAGTGTATCATATTTTTCATGAACTTGCTTGAAAAAATTTTTTGTGGTAAACTCGCGTCGATTGATCAAAGAAAGAGAGTGAGTGCATTGGACAAGAAAGAAGCGTTGGCGGCGGCAATGAAGCAGATCGAAAAAGACTTCGGCAAGGGCGCGATCTTCCGGCTCGGCGACGACAATTCGAGACTCGACATGAAAGTCGTGCCGACGGGAATTCTGCCGCTCGACATTGCGCTCGGCATCGGAGGTCTCCCGCGCGGAAGGATCATTGAAGTCTACGGTCCGGAATCGGGCGGCAAGACGACGATTGCGCTTCACATGATCGCCGCGCTTCAGAAGGAAGGCGGGACGGCGGCATTCATTGATGCCGAGCACGCGCTCGATCCGATCTATGCTCGGAACTTGGGCGTCGACATTGACTCGCTCGTGGTCGCGCAACCCGATTCCGGCGAGCAGGGCTTGGAGATTGTCGACACTCTGATCAGAAGCGTGGCGGTTGACATGGTTGTGGTGGATTCGGTGGCGGCGTTGGTTCCGCAATCGGAAATCGACGGCGATATGGGCGATTCGCATGTCGGATTGCATGCGCGCATGATGAGTCAAGCCATGCGAAAATTGGCGGGCTCGATCAGCAAAAACGAAACGATCGTCGTCTTCATAAATCAGATCCGAGAAAAAGTCGGAGTAATGTTCGGCAATCCGGAGACGACGACGGGCGGGCGCGCGCTGAAATTCTACGCAACGATTCGACTTGAGATCCGAAAGGGCGAAGCGATCAAACAGGGCACGGAAATTATCGGCAATCGGACGAAGGTGAAGGTGGCGAAAAACAAAGTCGCGCCGCCGTTCAGAACTGCCGAGTTCGATCTGATGTACGGCACGGGCTATTCGCGCGAGGCGAGCCTTCTCGATGTCGGCGTCGAGCAGGAAATCGTGACGAAGAGCGGCGCGTTCTTTTCTTACAACGGAACGAAGCTCGGGCAGGGAAAAGAGAATGCCAATGCCACCCATTATGCTGTAGGCAGAAAAGTGCGCCAAACCATAGAGGAATTGGGCGGCACAATGCCGGAAGACCTGCCCACGCCTGAGAAAAGTATTCGACAGCTCAAACACGAGCAGAAGAAGAAACGTTTTGTGCCGACGAACATTGACGATATAGCAACGCCGGACGATATTGCCGCCTGCGAGCAGGCTATGAGAGAATATCGGGCAGGGCAGACGGTTTCCCACGACGCGATTGACTGGAGCTGACCAAAACGCCGCCCGAGATGGGCGGCAAAGGAAACGCTTGAATCTGTCATGGAATCCTGCTATAATGAGGGCGTAGAGAGATGTTGTGACATGTGAAACCATTACAGCACCGCGAAAAGCCCCGGCAGGAGTAGTGACCCGCCGGGGCTTTCGTTTGCCAT
>CALGGX010000150.1 GCA_937916025.1 uncultured Selenomonadales bacterium | reverse complement strand
TGGCAGGAAATTGCGAAAAACGCCGAACAAGGCGCTGAAAGGCTTGTTGCCGAATACGGCGACAGGCTCTATGCCGCCGCTACGCTCCTGTGCCGCAACAACGACGACGCGGAAGAACTCGTTTTCAGGACATTTTCCCAGGCCGTCGGCAAGATACGGCAGTTCAAGCCGTCGGGCGATTTCTTCAGCTGGCTTTATACGATCCTCCTGAACTTTCACAGGATGGAGTTGCGCAAGAACAGGCCAGATCTGCTGCTTGTCGGTTCGACGCAGGACCTGCCGCAGATTCCTGTCGGCGGAAACGATGACGCCGCAGAGGAGATGCGGGAGATGGTGCGCCAGCTTCCATCGCAGATTCGGGAGACTGTCGTTCTCAAGTATTTCTCGGGCATGTCCATAGATGAGATCGCGGAGACGCTTGGCATTCCGCAGGGCACGGTGAAATCGCGGCTGTTCACCGCCAAGCGGATTCTTGCGGAGGAATTTAGAAAGGTCAATCAGAAAGGAGAAAGCAATGAGTGACGAAGAACTGGAAGCGGCTATTGCCGAACGCTTCAAGGCATACGAGGCTGGAATCCGCCTCCCCGACGAATTCAAAGGGCGTTTTATCGGTTCGCTACGGCGAAAACGCACGTTAAGGCGTATCTGGATGCTCGGGCTGGTCTGTGCCATGACCATCGCGAGTGTCGCTATCGTGAATTTCACGAAAACCAATGTTGTGCGCGGTGACGTGCAACCTGCTCTGACAGCCAAGGCTTCCCCCACGAACGAAACGGTAGAGGTGTCATACTTGATGCTGCTCGGCTATCTCCGCGAATGTTTCAGCCGCTCCAGGCCGGCACGGCGGAAGGAAGAGGAGTGAAGCGGAAATGATGGGACAAGGCATCGTGTTGATGGTGGCCGGCATGGTGATCGTGTATGCGTTCCTGTACTTGCTAATCGTCGTATCGGAATTGGCAAGCAGGTTCGTATCCCGCTTTGATTCCATGGTTGCCGGCAGTGAACAAACAAGGAAAGCCACGAAGCCGCATCAGGGCAAAAGGGCGTGAAATGAAAAAGATCCTTTGCATAGTGATTGTCGCGGCCGCTTCTTTGGCGGCAAAAGCAGACGAAGACTGGAAGACCATGCTGGGCAAGACCGCCGATCTTGCCGGGGAGACGGGTATAGCCGGATTCATGAATCGGGATGCCCCAGCCTACATCACGGGAAAGTTCAGCGAGGAAGATCGCCCTGAGAAAAAAGCCCATGCCGCAAACCGAAACGGCTATTACGACGCTGAATGCAAGTGGCACGGCGGCTATTTTGATGACAATGGAATGTTTGTGGAAGGGCATGAAGTCCATACGCTTTTCGGCATGCCGTATGGACTTGGGCAGATGATCATGATCCCAGTTTGCCTCATGCTCATGTATCTTGCCATCGTCAAAGGATTTGAACCGCTGCTTTTGCTGCCCATCGGGTTCGGCGGGCTTCTGGCCAACTGTCCGCTTTCCGGTATCACCGCCCCGGCGATGATGCACGACGGCGTGATATCATTTCTTGCAAGCGGCATTCCCGTCATGTCGGGAGGCGTTGTGGAGCCTGGAGGATTTCTCCATTACTTCTTCCGATTCGGAATCGACACGGGCGTGTTCCCGATCATGATTTTCATGGGCGTGGGCGCGATGACCGACTTTGGGCCGCTGATCGCCAACCCCAAGTCCGCCCTGCTTGGCGGTGCGGCGCAGCTTGGCATATTCTTTGCCTTGTTCGGCGCGCTGGGACTTTCGGCATTCTTCCCGAACCTTGGTTTTGGTCTGAAAGAGGCGAGCGCAATCGGCATCATCGGCGGCGCGGACGGTCCGACATCGATTTATCTGTCGATGAAACTCGCTCCGCATCTGCTCGGCGCAATCGCGGTCGCGGCGTATTCATACATGTCGTTGGTGCCGTTGATCCAACCGCCGATCATGAAAGCCTTGACGACATTGGAAGAACGGCAGATCGAAATGCAGGAACTTCGCCCCGTGACGAAATTCGAGCGCGTGGTATTTCCGATTGTTGCGACGATCTTCATCAGTCTGTTGCTTCCTCCGATTGCGGCATTGCTCGGTTGTTTGATGCTCGGCAATCTGTTTCGCGAGTCCGGCGTGACGGATCGCCTTTCCGATACCGCGCAAAACTCGCTGATTAACATCGTGACGATCTTTCTTGCAACCGGCACCGGTTTGACAATGAGCGCGGAGAGCTTCCTGAAAGCCGATACGCTTTTGATCATCGGACTCGGTTTGGTTGCATTCATGGGCGGCACGGCAGGCGGTTTGATTTTTGGAAAGATCATGTGCAAAATGACGGGCGGCAAAGTCAATCCGTTGATCGGCTCGGCAGGCGTCTCGGCGGTTCCGATGGCGGCTCGCGTTTCGCAAACCGTCGGAATGCAGGCAAAGCCCGGCAACTTTTTGCTGATGCATGCAATGGGACCGAACGTCGCCGGCGTTATCGGAACGGCGGTCGCGGCAGGTACCATGCTCGCCATGTTGAAGTAATTTTTTTTCGGGAGGTTTTGTCAATGAGAGTTGCAACATGCGGCAATCCCATGATCGCTCTGCAATTGAAAGAAATTCTGAAGTCGGCAGGCATCGAGGTCAATTACTTTATTGCGGATGACGACCAACATAGGGGGAGAATAAATTCTCGCTTCCGCCGATTTCGTTTGTAAAATTCAAAGAAGAAATTGCCGCGCGGAAGCTCGACGGAGTGATTATCGCCGAAGATTGCATCGGATATTTCGCCAAAAACATGGTTCAGCTGTTCAAATTTCATGGTGTGCCGAAGATCGGGGTTATCGGCGTCGGTCATCAATTTGTCGCCGCGACTCCGGCGGAATTGGTTTATTGGCTCACGCCGGAAAAAGATTATATTCCATACATCGAAACGCATGTGATCGACGGTTGCAATTTGAATTGCAAAGGTTGCGGACATTTTGCGCCGTTGTTCGGCAAAAGAGATTTTTACGATCTCGATCAATTTCGATGTGATATCCGAAAGCTGTCGGAAAAGGCGGACGTCATAACGGTTCGACTGATGGGCGGCGAGCCTCTCATCAAAGAAGATTTCGGCGAATACATCAAAATCGCGCGGCAGTATCTTCCGAATTCCAACATCCGAATTGCCACAAATGCGTTGCCGATCCCTTCACTCCCGCAATCTCTGCTCGATCTGATCCGCGATAGTAAAGTCTGCATCGACATTACGCTTTATCCGCCGACACAAAAAATTATCGACAAGATTAAAGGCATTCTCGACAAAAATCATATCGTCTACAACAATTCGATGCTGTATCATCGACACTCGAAAGTGATCGAAACGTTTTCGCGGATTCTGAAATTGCATCCGCAAAGCAATCCTATGTCGGCGTTGGCAAGATGCGGCTCGCAAAATTGCCGATTCCTTCGCAAAGGCAAACTTTATAAATGTCCGGTGGATGCATTGATTTTCAAGTATTCGGAAACGTATAAGCTCGACAGTTTTCCGCCGAGCATGGGCATCGATATTTACGCGGAAAATTTTGTTGCGTTGCTTCGAAAGTTGGATCATGAGCCGGTTGCATTGTGCGCGTGGTGCAGCGAAACTCCGCAACAATTCAAATGGCTTGCTCCGAGCAAGTGCGTCATGGAAGATTGGCTGGTTGCCGATTGATTGTCTCGACGATCGCGGCAGGTACCATGCTCGCCATGTTAAAGTAAAAAAATCAAGGGGCTCCGCGCGGAGTCCCTTTTTTTTGATTCAATTGCCCGCTTTGAAATTGTACAGCGGCTTGAGATGTTCTCGCACTTCGACCGTCGGCTCAATCAATGCCTCGATCTCCGACGCATCTTTGTAAACCATCGGTGACTCGTCGAGCGTCGACTCGCTCACCGACGACGTGTAAATGCCTTCCATCGATTGCACAAACTCGTCGAGCGTGATCAATTCTTTCGCCATGCCGCGACTCATCAGCCGTCCCGCCCCGTGCGGCGCGCTGTAATTCCAATCCGCATTGCCCTTGCCGATTGCCGGCACCGCGCCGTCTCGCATGTTGAACGGGATGAGCACTTCTTCGTCCGCATACGCCGCGATCGCGCCCTTACGCAACATTCGATGCTTTTGATCGATGTAATTGTGTTTCGTCGTGGCAACCTTCATCTTATGAGTGCCGACGCCGATCTTGTTTGCGATCGTTTCGATCATCGTCTGACGGTTGAGCACCGCATATTGATCAACCAAATCCATGTCGTGCAGATAGCCGAGCATGTCTTCGCCCTCGAGATACGCAAGTTCTGACGGTATGTCTCGGTTTTGCGATTTTATTTCTTCGATCCGCGCGGGAATTTCCGATTCGCGTCCCTCGCGTTTCAACCGGTCGATTATCTTGGCGACGCCGTATTTATTGTCTTTGAGATTTTGGATCGCGCGGTTCTGCCAATATCGACAGACTTGCAAGCCGAGATTTCGCGAGCCGGAGTGGACGACGATATACCAATCGCCGGTCTCGACGGAGCGATCGACTTCGATGAAGTGATTGCCGCCTCCGAGCGTCCCGATCGAGTTTAGAATGCGCGTGAGCGAGTCGTCCGGCAACTTACACGTCAACTTGCCGATAATGTTTTCGACGGCGCGCTTCAATTTGTTCGGAACTTCGTTCGGATTATGGAAGGCGGAACCGGCGGGGATGAACGCGCGGACGCTTTTGTCGAGCGAAGGCAGATCGACGGCGGGAATTTTTGCATAAGACATGCCGCAAGATATATCGACGCCGACGAGATTCGGCACGACTTTATCGACGACGGTCTGAGTGTAGCCGACGACGCACGACGAGCCGCAATGATGATCGGGCATGACTTTAATTGTGGCGTCGGAGAAAGCGCGGCAATTGGCTATGCGCTTCATCTGATCCATTTCGTCATACTCGACGTTGTCGTTGAAAACAGTGATTGTGTTGTATTTGCCTTTAATTTCCATGAAAAAAATCCTCCTCATCAAAATAGAAAACCGGTCAGTCATGATGAAAGGATGAATGCGGATATTCTATAATGCAGTGCTTATTATGTCAACAGCTTCGGTCGAAAAATATTTTTGCATTTCGCGCAAGAAGATCGATGCCGCCGTCGACAGTAATCGATCCTTCCGCCAAATCAGACTGAGTGTCGAGATCAAGCGCGGCTCGAGCGGTCGAAAGCACAATTCACTGCCCTCGCGCGTATCGGCGAGCCGATCGAGACTCAATGCATAGCCGAGCCCCTCGCGCACCATGATCGCCGCGTTGTATAACAGATTGTACGTGATCACGACGCGGAATTTCTTGAACTCGCCGCCGAACCATTGCAGGTACTCGTCATTCATTGCCTCGCGCGAGCAGATCAGCGGCAACTCTCGAAGATCGTCGACAGTGATCGATTGCTTGACGGCGAGCGGCGAATCGCGACGCATGAGCACGCCCCACACGTCCGGCGTCGGCAACGTCACGCTGTCGTATTTCGCAATGTCGACCGATTGCAACGTCACCGAGAAGTCGAGCAAGCCGCCGTCCAATCGATGAAACAAATCCTCGCAATTGCCGCTGTAAAGATGATATCGAATGTGCGGATACGTCTGTTGCAATCGCTTAATCGCGCGCGCGAGGTGTTTGATCGAATCGGACTCGGCGCAACCGATATGCACGTCTCCGACAATCGAGTCCGACAGCGTCTCGAACTCGAGTTTCGTCTTGTGCACCATCTCGAGGATATCTTCCGCGCGGCGCAGGAACAATCGCCCCTCGGGAGTGAGTTCCGTCCGCCCGCTCCGATTGAAGAGCTTGTGTCCGATCTCGAGTTCGAGCGATTGAATTTGCTTCGACAATGCCGGTTGACTTACATGCAATCGCGCCGCCGCTCGAGTGATGTGCTCTTCGCGCGCCGCCTCCACGAAGTATTCGAGTACTCTCAATTCCATTGCGCTCAACTCCATAACTGCGATGAATAACTCCGCATAATTTATGCGTATTTGCTTTCGCGTCGTCGACATTATATCATGCGAAAAAACGGTTGGGAGCGATTGCAATGTTGAAATGCAAAAAACTGTTGCCGGCGGCGGCACTGATGGCGGGGCTGATGATGTTTGGCGCGGGCGGACATGTCGATGCGGCAACATTCGCCTCTACGACGATGAAGAATTCTTCCGTCAGCGAGCTCAAAGACGACTCGCGCGTATTCGCTGTCGACAAATCGATCGAGACGAAGTTCGTCACATTCCGGAATCGCTACGGCATCGATGTTGCCGGACATCTCTACCTGCCGAAGAATTTCAATGCGAACAAGAAATACGCCGCGATCGTCGTGAGCGGAGCGTTCGGCGCGGTTAAAGAACAACACTCCGGTCTTTACGCTCAGGAAATGGCGAAACGCGGCTTTGTTGCGGTGGCGTTTGATCCGTCGTTTACCGGCGAGAGCGGCGGCAACGTTCGCGATGTTGCCTCGCCCGACATTTTCACCGAGGACTTCAGTGCCGGCGTCGATTTTGTCGGCTCGCTCGCGTATGTCGATCGCAATCGTATCGGCGTGATCGGCATTTGCGGTTTGAGCGGTCCGGCAATCACCGCCGCCGTCAATGACGTGCGCATCAAAGCCGTGGCGGTTTCGGCGATGTACAACATGGTCGACAGCATTCGCAATCACTATCAAGGCGATTACTACACGCCCGAGCAGCGCGAGGTTGTCAAGCAATATCTTGCCGATATGCGTTGGAAGGAAGCGGAGAAGGGCGAGTCGATCCCGGGATATCATGAAGTTCCGGTTGTCGACGGCAAAGCAATCAGCGCGAGCACGCTCTTCCCCGAGAAGTTGCCTGCCGATGCCGATGAAGTGACGAAGGGCTTCTTCGATTACTACTGCGGCAGGGCGTATCACAAGAGATCGATCAATTCGGCGTCGGCTTGGTCATCGACGACTCCGTACGGCTTTTTCAATTTCGAGCTGATGGATCACGTCGAAGAATTGAGTCCGCGATCGCTGTTGTTGATTACCGGTGACAAGGCGCATTCACGCTATCACTCGGAGAATGTTTACGCTCGTGCGAAGGGCGCGAAGGAATTGGTTGTGGTGCCTGGCGCGACGCACACCGATCTGTATGATCAGAAGGATAAAATCCCGTTCGACAAGCTCGGACAATTCTTCGGTGATAATCTGAAATGAAGACGATTAAACTCAACACCGGGATCGAAATGCCGATGATCGGCTTCGGCACGTGGAATGTGCAAGGGCGTTCGGGCGAACAGACGCTCCTCACGGCGATCGAAGTCGGCTATCGGCTGATCGATTCGGCAAAAATGTACGGCAACGAAGAGATCGTCGGCTCGGCAATCAAACGCAGCGGCATTGCGCGCGGAGAATTTTTCATCACGACAAAACTCGACAGTGAATATGCCGATTACGCTCGAGCGGCGCGCGGCATTGACGAGTCACTCCGTCGAATGCAAACCGAGTACATTGATCTGATGTTGATCCACGAACCGTATCGAAACTCGCCGGAAATGTATCGGGCAATGCTCGAAGCGATGCGCGATGGAAAACTCCGCGCGGTTGGCGTGTCGAATTTCAAGCGCGGTTTCTATGGACAATTCATCCGAAATTGCGAAGTGATCCCCGCCGTCAATCAATTCGAGGCGCATTTGTTTTACTGCCCGCTCGATCTGAAACGGCTGATGGATCAAAACGGCACGGTTTTTCAGGCGTGGTCGCCGCTGACGGAAGGACGGCGAGATATCGTCAACAATCCGATGCTCCGAGCAATCGGCAAAAAACATGACAAAACTGCGGCGCAAGTTGCATTGCGATATCTGATACAACAGGGCATTGCAATTGCGCCGAAATCCGCGCGGCGCGAGCGAATGATCGAAAACATGTCGATCGAAGACTTCACTCTCGACGACGATGATCTGTCGATGATCGGAAAACTCGACGAGGGCAGTTCTCTCTTCGGTTGGTATTGAAAAAATCTTGAGCCCGTGGAGCTTACTCGAGCGTTGATCTCAATCCGTGCGGCGGGTATAATGCGAGCAAAACAATCGGAGGCGATCGACAGTGAGCAAAAAATTGGTGGCATTCTTCTCGGCAACGGGCTCGACTCGGAAACTCTCGCAAACTCTCGCGGAAGCGATCGGTGCGGACATTTACGAGATCAAACCGGAAGTGAAATACACCGGACGCGATCTCAATTGGAATGACAAAAATGCGCGTTCGACGGTCGAAATGGACAACAAAAACTCTCGTCCGGCACTTGCGGATAAATCGGCGGACGTTGCCTCGCACGACGTAATCTTTATCGGCTTTCCGATCTGGTGGTACGTCGCGCCGCACATCATCAACACGTTCCTCGAGTCGTACGACTTCACCGGCAAGACGATCGTGTTGTATGCGACGAGCGGCGGCTCCGGATTCGGCAATACGCTTGCGGAGCTCAAACCGAGTGCGCCGGGGGCGGCGAAATGGATCGTCGGCAATATCTTCCGCAGTCGGACGAGCAAAGACGAATTGAAGAGCTGGGCAGACGGACTCGGCATTTGATCAAATGAATGCGCTCAAAAAATTTTTCATCGGAGCTGCGGCGATCATCTCGCTTTGTACCGGTTGCGGCGGCGGAGAAGCAAAGCCGGTCGAAGTTCCCGAGCAGAATTCGGAGCCGATTGCCAAAGCGCGAATGATCTCGATCGATATCGGCGATCGGACTTTCGACGCCGTTTTGGAAAACAATTTGACGGCGGCTGAATTTTTCAATCGATTGCCGATCGAACTCGATTTGCATGAGCTTAACGGCAATGAAAAATATTTCCGCTTCGCCGATCGCTTCACCGTTAATGACTTCAATCCGAAAACGATCCGCGCGGGCGATTTGATGATCTACAACGGCAGTTATTTCGTCTTGTTCTACGAAACATTCGCGACAAGTTTTTCTTACACACGACTCGGACGAATCGAAAACCCGAACGGCTTATCGGAAGCGGTCGGTTCCGGCGATATACACGTCCGCATCATTCCAAAATAAATTCCGCAACAAAAAAATTACCGGCGACGTCGAACTCGTGTCGGCAATTTTTTTTTGCAGTCGATCAATTGATATGATATAATGCCGCGCGGAAGGGGAGTTGATTGATGGGAGTCGACACGAAGCGTTCGGTTGAACCGCCGAAGAAAAAAAACGACGAGCCGGAAGTGATCTTCACTCCCGAAGAGCCGAAGTATTCTCTCGACGACATAATTCTGCCGAAAGCCGTCCGCGAAGAATTGATGAACGTTGCCGCTTATGCCGAAAACGCGCATCTCGTCTTCGAGATATGGGGCTTTAAACGCACGCATAAGTTCTCGAAACGAATCGGCATCAATCTCTACGGATCGCCCGGCACCGGCAAAACCATGGCGGCGCATGCGATTGCAAAAAATCTCGGGCGAAAAATTCTGATCGTCAATTACGCGGACGTCGAGTCGAAATACGTCGGCGAGACTCCGAAGAATTTACGCAAAGTTTTCGACGCCGGGCGCGAGACGAACAGCATTTTGTTTTTCGACGAAGCGGACGCGATCCTCAGTCGGCGCGTGACGAACATGACGCAAGCCGTCGATGTGAGCGTCAATCAAACGCGCTCGGTCATGCTGATGTTGATGAATGAATATCAGGACTTCATCATCTTCGCGACGAACTTCATCGAGAATTTCGATCCGGCGTTTATGCGGCGCATTTCCGTGCATGTAAAATTCGAGCTTCCCGATCTCGATTGCCGTCGTCGGCTGTGGCGAATGTACATTCCGCCC
>CALGGX010000149.1 GCA_937916025.1 uncultured Selenomonadales bacterium | reverse complement strand
TCGCATCATTCAAAATTCGACGCGCCGCATTGATCGTTTCCGTATCTCCTTCACCGCGAACGTCGCAAACCAAACCGACAAGCTGAACATCATCCGGCATCGTTGCCGCCCATTCGCCGAGCTCCGGCATTTCGCCGATACACGGTCCGCAGAACGTGCCCCATGTATTTAAAACAGTCAATTTCTTATCGACAAATATCTGATTGGTCACGGTCGAGCCGTTGATTGTTGTGGCGGTGAATGCAGGGAATTGCCCCGACACTTCAACGTTTTGTCCCGCGACTTTCTGCTCCGGCACTTCGCAAGCCGCTTCGTCATCGCAACCCACCGTCAGCAACATCATTGCCGCCAAGGCGCATGCCAACAATTTTTTCTTCAATGTCTCTCACTCCTCCTCGAGCAAATTCAGAAATTCGGCATAACCTTCGCGCGTCATATCCTCTTTCGGAATGAAACGTAATGACGCGCTGTTGATGCAATATCGGAGTCCGCCGCGATCTTTCGGACCGTCGTCGAATACATGTCCGAGATGTGCATCGCTCGCCTTCGCCCGCACTTCCGTTCTGATCATTCCGAACGACTTATCTTCGTGCTCGACGATCAAAGACTTGTCGATCGGACGCATGAATGCCGGCCAGCCGCATTTGCTGTCGAATTTTGCGGTCGAAACGAACAGCGGTTGTCCCGTCGTGATATCGACGTAAATGCCCGCGCGGAATTCGTCATCGTATTCGTTTTTGAACGGCGGCTCGGTTGCCGCGTCTTGCGTAACCGCATACTGCAGATCGGTCAGGCGCGCGCGGAGTTCTTCTTCCGACGGCTTCGAGTACGTTGTCGAGCGCGTGTGTTGTATTTTCGGCTCATTCATTCGCTTCACCTCGTCAAATACGGCTTTTGAAATGTGGCAATATCCGCCGGGATTTTTTTCGAGATAATCCTGATGATGCTCTTCGGCGCGATAGAAATTGACGACCGGCGAGAGTTCAATCGCAATCGGCTTGTCATATTTCGATTGCATTCCGGCGAGAGCCGCGCGGCAAGTTTCGATATCTCCGTCGTCTGAATAATAAATGCCCGTCCGATATTGAATGCCGCGATCATTACCCTGTCGATTGACCGAAGTCGGATCGATGGTCATAAAAAAGACTTCGAGCAATCGGTTCAGCGAAACGACATTCGGATCATAGACGATGTGAAGGGTTTCGGCATGACCGCTCGACGCGCAAACCTGTTCGTAAGTCGGCTTGGAAGTCGCGCCGTTTGCATAGCCGACTTCGGTTGAGATGACGCCGTCGACAAAATCGAAAATCCTCTGCACTCCCCAAAAACAACCTCCGGCAATGTAAATCTCTTTCTGCCCGTCGATCGGATTATCGGATTGAACGATCTCTTTCGGAATTTGATCGAGCGGCGGCGGAGTTTCGGCTGAAGCATCGAGCCCGCATGCCGCGCTTAAAATCGCCGTCAATGCCGTCAACGTCATGATGATGCGCCTCCAATCGGCTGAATTATGCATTGTGTTGTTCCTTCCGTCAAAATTAAAATTCCGCTTCCGTCACGCGATCCCATTAATGAAAACAAATTTTAGCACCGTCGCGGCGCATCGTCAATAAAATCAATCGCAATAAAAAACGCCGTTCGCAATCGACGAACAGCGAAATTTTTTTGCTCTAAAAACAAATCGGTTCGGTATAATGCCGCTTGGGGCGTTTCGGATATTCGCCCTCGCAATACCCCATCGTGACAAAAACTTGCGGCGCGAAGATATCGGGAATGTTCATTCGTCTTTGAAGTTCTCTGCCCTTTTCCGTGTCGAAAGAGTTGAGCACTTCGCCCACGATGCATGTCGAAACGCCTTTTTCATACGCCGTCAACGCAATGTTTTGAGCCAAGATGTAAGCGTCGGCAGAGGCAAAATAAAATTTCTTGGGACCAAATAAAAATAGCACCGTCAATGCATTGTGAAACGCATTCGACGCCGCTTGTATTTCATCATCATCGGGCGGCTCGACAATCCCGCGATTGAATCTCTGCAAAATGCATGTATGCGTCTTTCCGATATAATCGAGCGCATCTCGATCTTTGACGACGACAATGCGCGTAGAATTTCTGTTGCCGGCGTTCGGCGAATAATTCATTACGTCCAAAATGTGATTGACAACATCATCGGGCACGGGCTCCGTCGTGAAGTTTCTTACCGATCGCCGACCTCTGATCGCGTCCGTTAAATCCATCAGCTCATCTCCTTCAATTTAAATCGGTTGATGCCCAACATTGCGGATCATCCGAATAAAAACTTCCGTTCGTTCCTTTCGATACGGCGGGACAACCTCGACACCACGCCAACAATTTGCATCGCGAGCATTTGCTGAAACTGTCGTAATCACGATAGCGTTCCATCTCCGTAATCCAAAGCTCGGCGAGTCTGTCTTCAAAAACATTGCCGACTCTGCTGTCGATAACCCGGCGACAAGCATAAACATCGCCGCGCGGAAGGATTGTCAAATGACCGTTTCCGCAATTGCAACCGCCGTAAATCATTCCCTTCCGAGCATCGGCGGGAATTTTAAACCGCCCGAGTTCGTATTCATAAAGCGTCCACAAGTGATCCTTGCGATTGAAATACGTATTGCAACCGCGCGCCTCGTACTCGTTGAATTTTCGATCGCAAATCTCGAGCAAACGACGATATCGTTCGGGCTTAATGCCGATCGACTTCTCATCACTCGTCGGGCAATATCTCGCAAACGCATAAATATTTACGTCGTGTTTGACGACCTCATCGATCAGCGCGGGAATTTCATCGATGTTTCGGCTCGAGACCGTTGACATAATGACAGAACGAATACCCGCGCGATTGAGGCAGCTGATCTTTTCGAGCGTCGCATCGAATGAGCCGGGCTTACGGAAAAAATCATGTGTCTCTTTCAAGCCGTCGAGCGACATTTGATATTTTTTGCAACCGTAAGATTTGAGCCTCGCGCAAACATCGTCATCGACATGAAAGGGATTGCCCATAACGGTGAACGGATAATTTTTTTTCTTAAACAGTTCGACGAGCCGCCAAAAATCTTTATGTAAAAGCGGATCGCCACCGGTGATGTAGAAATAAGGACGGCGGCGATACACTTCACAGAAATCTTCACAATTGGAAACTGCGGCAAGCATTTCATTCCAATTCATCGAATCAATCGGTTTTTGATTGTCTTCAGAAAAGATGTAGCAATGTTTGCAACGCTGATCGCAAGCGTCGGTTATATGCCATTGGAACGAAAATGTCTGCATTATTTGTCGTTTGCACCGCAGGCGGTCGGTTTGTCGTCGGCACCGCAGGCGGTCGGTTTGTCGTCGGCACCGCAAGCGGTCGGTTTGTCGTCGGCACCGCAGGCAGTCGGTTTGTCATTCGGCTTATTATTGGGAGCATTTACCCAATCGTTGAGATTTTTCAAAGACATAATCATACCTCCTTTGATTTAATTGTAAATTGATTGCCGCGTCGAGTCAATCAGGCACAAAAACGTAACTCATTGCAGTCAACCGCAAACAATATTAAAATTCTTATCGGAGGTGCTTTGATGATATCGAAAAACGAAATGCCGGATTGTCCCGTGGCAACAACTCTTCAATTGCTCGGAAGCAAATGGAAAATCTTAATTATAAGGAATTTGTTACAACGCCCGTGGCGATTCAACGAATTGAAAAAAGATTTGGCGGGCATCAGCCAAAAAGTGCTGACGGAAAGTTTGCGTTCAATGGAAAAAGACGGCATCGTCGAGCGTAAAGTCTGCAACGAAATGCCGCCGAAAGTCGAATACCGCCTGTCGAAATTGGGAGAGACGATGAGACCGATTTTGACTGCAATGCATGATTGGGGCGAGTACTGCAAAAACTTACGCCGGTGATTTTTCGATTGCCTTCGAGTTAAACGCAATCACTGCCGCCCCGACCGCCACGCCGATTGTTGCAAGCAACGGCGGATACGGCACCGACGCCGCGTCGATGATCGTTTTTACAATCAACGGCAACATCACTGCCCATGACGCGAACGTGATTAATCGGCTCCGGCGGAGCATTTTTTTTGTCTTCAATGCAATCGAGCGCAACTCGAAAAACTGTTCCGCATCTCCGATCACAAAATCTGCCGCCGATTCCGCATCGCCGTTTGCAATCAATACCGACACGTCCGCCACATCAAAAGCCGGTGCGTCTTTCTCTTCCGACGAAATCGCCGCCACGATCTTGCCGCGCGCCTGCATCAGTTGAATTTCCCGTGCCTTTTCTTCCGGCAAAAGCTCCGCGCGGACTTCGCCAATCGACAAGCCTTTGATGATCGCATTTGCTTTGCGCTTCGGCTCCGCCGTCAACAAAACCGTCATCAACCCGTTCATTTTCAGCCGATCCAAAAAAATCCTCGCCCGCTCGTCGATCTCGTCTTTCAAGCCGATCACGCCGCGTGCCGTTCGCCCCATACTTACCACGAGCGGCGTCCGAGATTTCGCCGCAATCTGATCGATCTTTGTTCGGAGCTCGACGCTGATGCTTACGCCTTCGCTTTTGATCCAATCCCGCCGCCCGACGCGTACCGTCGTGCCGTTGATTAACGCTTCCACGCCGCAACCGTCCAATTCGTTGAACATCGTCGCCGTGTCGAGCCGAAGCAATCGTTCTTCAGCCGTATCGAAAATCTTCCGCCCGAGCGGATGTTTGGCATCTCTTTCAGCCGAAGCCGCTATCGACAACAGACCTGCTTGCGTCAAGCCTTCCGGCAACAGATCGGTGATGAAGTATTCGCCCGTCGTGATCATTCTGTTCATCGAAAACGTCACCGTGTCGATTGCGCACAGTTTCAAAAGTGAGTCCGGCGTGCGCATTTTTATTCCGAGTTCGGCGATTGATTTTGCCGCGCGTTTCATTGCAAGCGTCGTGCCGAGGATCAGATTGAACGGAGAGAAAGCAATCAACGCCGTCAACGACGCGACGATTGCTTCCTGCTCCGAACGGGCGACATACAAGCCGCCGCCGATTGCCGCCGCAATTACGATGTTTGCAATCAAAAAAAGCCGAGTCTCATGCATGTCGCGTGATCGAAACTGCCGCCGTCAATCCGATCTTTTCAATCGACGGCTTTGTAATCGTAATTTTGATCGATTCGAGCGAAGGGAATGTATCGAGCAGAATGCGGGCAATATCCTCCGCAACCGCCTCGATCAAATTGCGCGGTGCGCCTTCGACCACGGCGCGGATCATTTCAAACACGCGCACATAATCAATCGTATCGGCGAGATCGTCCGATTTGCCGGAAGTCGACAGATCGAGCGCGAGTTCGGCATCGACGATGTATTTTTGCCCGCGCCGTTGTTCTTCGGCACTGCAACCGTGATGCCCGTAAAATTCCATTCCGTTCAATATGATCCGATCATTCATGTTATCACCTCAAAATTTCATTATGTCGCTCGGAATTCGTCGAAACGTCGTTCGGTATCGACGCAAAAACAATTCACCGCAATTGGTGGCGGGCGCGCAGATGATCCGACTTGCCGCTCCGTCGTCGAGAGTCGAGAACACGAAGTCCGACGTCAATGTCAAATCCCGAGCCGTGTCGTAGAGAAAGTAATACGCAACGCCGTGGTGAATGCCGAGCAGAAATTTCCGCTCGACGGTCGGGAGCGGCTGATGCGTTTCGCTGAAGTAAACGTACTCTCGAAGTTGCTCAATCGGAATGTCCGGGTTCAGAAGATCATCGTCATCGAGGAACAGTCTCGCGCCGATCTCGTAATATCCGAATTCGGTTGTCGGATCGACTCTCCGAACTCGCTCGGCGGTGATTGTCTCGGCGTAAGACTGTGACTCGATCATGATAAATTTGCGATTGCCGCCGTCCGCGCGATTGAGATTGATCACGGCGTGCGCGGTCGTGCCGCTCCCGGCAAATGCGTCGAGTATTAAGGAGGATTTGTCGGTCGCCTGATACAACAACTGCTGAATTAAATCGATCGACTTCGGATAATCGAACACTTGACTGCCGAAAATCTTGCGAACTTCGCGCGTCGCCACCGAGTTCAGATTAGTATCGATGATCGAACTGTAAGGCTTGCACTCGGAGCGCATTTCCGAGCGATGCCGCTTATACGCCGGTCGCTTTGAGCCGTTTGTCGGAAACAGTATTTTGCCGACGGCGATCAACTCCGCCATTTTGCCGCGCTCGAAACGCCAGACGCGGTTCGGATTGCATTCGTACGTGATGCCGGTCTTCGGGTCGGTGTTCGAATAATACAGATTGGGACGCTGCTTTGCCGTTTTGCCGCACGTCAGATTATCTCGCATCCAAGCTCCGCGCGGATCGTCGTCAGGATTTGAATACTTCTCGAATGTCTTCGGCACGCCGTTAAACGTGAAGTTGCGCGATTTCGCGTAGCAGATGACGTACTCGTGATCGAGCGACACATTGTTAAGTGCATCGTTGGCACCGGAGCGACGCCGCCATGTAAATTGCGCGATGAAATTCCTCTCGCCGAAAATCTCATTGCAGATCAACTTCAAATTCGCCTGTTCATTATCGTCGATTGATATGAAGATCGCGCCGTCGTCCGACAACAATCTCTGCAACAGCCGAAGTCACGGATACATCATGCACAGCCACTTATCATGCCGCGTAAAATCCTCGCCTTCTTTGCCGACCACTTCCCCGAGCCACTTCTGCAGTTGCGGATCACTCACGTTGTCGTTATAAATCCGGCCTTCGTTGCCGGTATTGTAGGGCGGATCAATGTAAATGCACTTGATCTTCTGCTCGAACCTCGGCAACAGCGACTTCATCGCGAGTAAATTATCGCCGTGAATGATCATGTTCTCGCCGCC
>CALGGX010000148.1 GCA_937916025.1 uncultured Selenomonadales bacterium | reverse complement strand
CGCCCGCCTGTTCCTGCGCATTGCGTTCGGCGTATTTTTGTGCGCGTTGTTGAGCAATGTCGGGCGTCTCGAAATTGCTCATGACATATTCGCCTGTGCCGATGTACGTCTCGACAGCCGCGCTCGCAATCGGAGCAAACATCATACTGCCCGTGATCAATGCCGCAATCAAAAGTTTTTTCAACATGTTCTGAGTCTTCTTTCAATAATAAATCGGTCGAAAATAATGATTGTTGTAAAAATCGGCGTAACAGCCGCCTACTTCGTCATAAGTCATGCAAAATCGATGATATCCCGTCGCGCCGCCGCCCGCAATGTTGTCGTCGATTTGCGGATCAAATACATATTCGATGCCGTCAATTTCAATCACAGTCCAGATATGCCCGGTCATTCCGCCGTCCGCCCGCGCGGTTTGCCCGTAGATCGTGTAGCAGTTCAGTCCGATCGCTCGGACGAGCGCGGCGAATGCGCATGAATAATGATCGCACGCGCCGACATGTTCGGTGAGCATCGAGTACGCGAGGATCGGACCTTCATCGGGCGTATCGGCAGGATAAAAATTCATCGTCCGATTGTTGCCGTAAATGCACGACTCGATCAGGTAATCGTAGCAGACTTTGACTTTCGCATACGTATCCATGTTCGGCTTAATGATGCGCGCGAGCGTGTTGCGGACGATCTCATCGCACGGCTCGAAGCCGGAAACGGTCGGAGTCAGCCGCGCGGAATTGAGAAGCACTCGAGCATCGGCGGCTTCGACGTTCGATATGAATGTCGAGAACAAGAATGTAAGAAGCAACAGGAAGAATTTCATGACGAAAGCCTCCAATCAGCCGCCGAGGGATTCGGCTTTGTCGAAGTCGGCTTGCGCGCGATCGAGATCGCCGAGAGCTTGGTAAGCTCTGCCGCGATTTCGATATGCATTTGCATAATTCGGATTGAATTCGATCGCCTTGGTGAAGTCAGCGATCGCGCGAGTATAATCTTTCAATTCGCAGTAAGCTGCGCCGCGATTATTATACGCCCAATCAAAGTTCGGATTGAGCTCGATTGCCTTGTCGAAATCGGCAATCGCACGCGCATAGTCCCGCATACCGAAGCAATAGGTAAAACCGCGATTGTTGTATGCCATTGCAAAGTTCGGATTGAGCTCAATCGCTTTGGAGTAATTCTCAATCGCCCGATCGTACCGGTTCAAATCGTCATAAGTATATCCGAGATTGTTGTATGCATTTGCATAATTCGGATTGAGCTCGATTGCTTTATTGTAATCGGCAATTGCACGATCATATTGCTTCAGTCGGGCAAAGACTCTGCCGCGATTGTTGTACGCAAGAGTGAGTTTTGAGTCGAGCTCGACGGCGCGATTGAGATCGCCAAGTGCGAGTTCATACTCTTTCAACTCGATGTATTCGAAGCCGCGATTGTTGTATGCCATCGCCAACTTCGGATCAAGTTCAATCGCTTCGGAATAAAGTCTGATTGCTTCGGAATGATCCGTTAAGCTGTTACCTGCGCGAAGTTTTTCAACGGCAAGAAATTCGTCGTCCGCGCGCTTGATTTTCTGCTCGATCGTTTGCTTTTCCGACTTCGTTGTCGCGCCGACAAGTCGTTTTTTCAGCTCGATAATCTCCCGTTGCTGTTCATCACTCTTGCGTTGGAGTTCTCGATTCTGCTCGACGAGTTCGGACATTTGTTGCGCATTCTGCTCGAGCCACCGATTGATCTCGTCGCTGTCTATGTTCACCACAACCGTCACTACGTACTTGATCGATTTGTTGTCGATCGGAATGATTTGCGGTTTGACTTCAAGGACTTTGATTATCCCCGCAGTCATCGTTGATATTTCGTCTGCAGTGAGTTTATGGTTTTCGACGCGCGAATAAGTACTTACGAAGATTCCCGCCTGTTCCTGAGCATCTCGTTCGGCTTTTGCCTTCGCCCGCTCTTGCGCGACGCTCAGGTTCTCGTACTCGCCCATTGTGTACTCGCCGACGCCGGTGTAAGTTTCAACCGCCGCGTTCGCAATCGGCATGAAAAGCAGACTTCCGATCATCAACGACGCCGATAACATTCGCCGCAAATCTTTTCGATTGAACATACAAATCACCTGTCCATCCAACGATATCGCACGGCTTCAACCTTCGGCTCCGGCTCGAGCAATACGTCTTTCTGCAGCATCTTGTCAACCGCTTCGGAAATGCCGTAGTCTTTGATCAGTTCGATCGCCTCGTTGATGATGTCCTTGCGAAACGCATCTTGCAACATCGCAATTCCCTGTTGCCGATTGTTGACAAGAGTATAAACCGCGCCTTTCAGCGCATGATCGGCAATGAAGCCCGCGTCTTTCATCGACAAGCCGAGGCGTCGTCCCGTGTCGACCATCGCCTTGACTGTCATGTAAGAAAGAAACGTGTTCGCCAGAATGAATTTGCGCATGTCTTCGAGCGAGGCTTCGTTTTCAACTTCGATCATCACGCCGAGACTCTTTATGATCAATTCCGCCGCGCTTTTTGCATCGACGGATGCGTAATCGTTTGCGACATATGCGCCGATCCCTTCTCCCGCCATAATCGAAGGATTGAGTGCAAGTCGAATGATCTGATGTTTCGGCAAGTATTTTTCGATATCGGAAATCTTCGTCCGATGCATGACTGAAAGCACCAACGTGTCCGATTTGACTTTCGGCGCGATTTTTCGCATGATACTTTCGAGCGAATCATGATGAAACGCGAGAAACAGAAATGCCGTGCTTCCGACAAAGTCAATCGGATTGGTTGTCGTCCGGACATGAAATTTCCGAGCCCACTCGTTGCACAACTCTTGACTCGAGTCCGCCACACAATAATCTTGCGGATCTTCCGCAGGATTGCGCGTCAAACCCGTCAACAGCGTCTCCGTGATGAAATGATTGCCTGCAATTATTCCCTTAAAAAGTCTGCTCACCGTTCATTCTCCTTCAATAACATTTGATATATGTCACGGCGGCTCAAGCCGAACATTTTTGCCGTCCGCCGCATTGCTTCCTTGCGCTCAATGCCTTTATCAAGCAATTCATTATAGACTGTCGGCGCATCAGTGTCGAGAATTTCTTTGATTGCCGAGCCCTCGCGATTGCCTTCGATCACGATCACGAACTCGCCGCGCGGATTTTCAATCGAAATTTCGCCGAGCCGCCCGCGAATGAATTCTTCATGCAACTTCGTAAGCTCTCGAGCCAATGTCACCCGTCGCGCGCCGAAGGCGTCAAACAATTCGTCGAGCGTCTTTTGCAATCGATGCGGGGCTTCGTAAAAGATCAGCGTCTCGCGTCGAGTCTTCAGCTCATTCAACAGTTCAGAACGCCGATTGCGCGGCAAAAATCCGATGAATGTAAATGCCGTCGTGTCGAGCCCCGAGGCAATCAGCGCATTGATCGCCGCACACGCGCCCGGGAGCGGAATGATTTTGATGCCGCCGTCGATTGCATTTTTGACGAGATCGGAACCGGGATCGCTGATGCCGGGCGTTCCGGCGTCCGTAACGCATGCCGCACTCTCGCCGGACTTCAGCCGATCGATGATCTTTGCGCCGACGACGGCTCGATTGTTTTCGTCATAATGAATGAGCGGCGTGTGAATGTCGAAATGCGCGAGCAGTTTCCGAGTGCGGCGAGTGTCTTCGGCGGCAATGAAGTCGACGTTTTTCAGAATTTCAACCGCGCGGAACGTCATGTCGTCGAGATTGCCGATCGGCGTCGCACATAAGTACAATTCAGATGCCATAAATCGTTTTAATCTCCTTCGTATAAGAACCGTCGTCTTCATGAACGATCAACGGCGGCAGGATTTTCAACGAGCTGTGCGCACCGACCATCGCTTCGATTAAAAGCAAATGCGGCGATCGATCGCGCTTCGGCTGGATCATTCGAAGCCGCTTCATCTCGAATTGATGTCGATGAAGGCAATCGACGATCTCGCAAAGCCGTTCGGCAATGTGGATCATGCAAAACACGCCGTGATATTTCAGCGCAAACCGCGCGGCGGTGATCACGTCTTCGAGCGTCGCGGTGAATTCATGTCTGGCGTTGGCGACGCCGAGCGATTGATTGACTTCGCCGGAGCCGAGCGCGCGATACGGAGGATTTGCCATGACGAGATCGAATGACTCCGCGCGGACGATTTTTTTGATCGAACGGTAATCGCCCTCGATGATCGAGATTTTATCGGCGAGTCGATTTAATTCGACGTTGCGTCTTGCGAGGTCGACCATCGTCGGATTGAGTTCGATCGCATGAATTTCCGAAACTTCGTCGGCAATGATGAGCGGAATGACGCCGGTGCCGGTGCCGAGATCAAGCACGCGGAATTTTTTTTTGAAGCGAGGAAAATGCGCGAGCAGAACCGAGTCGATCGAAAAACAAAATTCGCCTTCGCGCTGAAAAATTTTTCGCCCGCGAAGCATCAAATCGTCGAGCCGTTCAGACATCAAACCGCCTCCCGCAATTTTTATCAGCGTATCAGAAAAACCAATCGAAGTCAATCGACAGAAAAAGTTTGCAGTTTGACGCGCGGCAATGTAGAATAAGCAAATATTATTGAATGAAGAAGTGGTTTGCACAAAACGGAGGCGAATACATTTGATCAAAATACTGGTGAACGGAGCGCACGGGCGCATGGGGCAGACGGCAGTCGGCGCGGTGCTCGACGATTCGGATCTGAAATTGGTCGGCGCGGTTGACGCAATCGGCGCGGCTGATGTCGGCGAATTGCTCGGACGCGGCAAGCTCGACCTTCCGATCGAAACCGATCTCGCCCGCGCGCTCGTCGACAAAAAACCCGACGTCATGATCGACTTCACGCAACCGCACGTCGTTTTTGACAATGTCATGACGGCACTCGAAAACAAAGTCGCGCCGGTGGTCGGGACGACGGGCTTGTCGGATGATGCGCTCGAAAAGATCCGCGCGGCGTCGATCAAAAATCAAACGCCGACATTTATTGCGCCGAATTTTGCATTGGGCGCGGTGCTGATGATGAAGTTTGCCGTTGAGGCGGCGAAGTATTTTTCCGACGTCGAGATCATCGAGTTGCATCACGACAAAAAACTCGACGCGCCTTCAGGAACGGCGGCATTGACGGCAAAAATGATCGGCGAAGTCCGCGCGGCGCATAAGCAGGGGCATCCGAACGAGGTCGAGAAAATCGATCACGTTCGCGGCGGCGAGCTCGACGGCATTCGATTGCACAGCGTCCGCCTGCCGGGATTTGTGGCGCATCAGGAAGTGATCTTCGGCGGACTCGGACAGACGTTGACCATTCGCCATGACTCAATCAATCGCGAGTCATTCATGCCGGGCGTGATGCTCGCATGCAAAAAAGTCCGCTCGTTGAAGGGCGTGACGATCGGACTCGACAAATTATTATAATCGGGAGTGATAGCATGAAGAAATACAACACGGCAATCGTCGGCGCGACCGGAGCGGTCGGGCAGGAGTTTTTGAAATTGATCGAGGAGCGCAAATTCCCGTTCGGCGAATTGAAACTGCTCGCGTCGAGCCGTTCTGCCGGTAAGAAGATCAATTTCATGGATCGCGAGTACACGGTCGAGGAGACGACGAACGACTCTTTCGAGAATATCGATTTTGCATTATTCGCGGGCGGGGCGGCGAGTAAATTGTTTGCCCCTGCCGCCGTCAAAGCCGGAGCGATCGTCATCGACAATTCGAGTAACTTCAGAATGGATCCGAACGTGCCGCTGGTCGTGCCGGAAGTCAATCCGCAGGCAATCGCGAGACACAAGGGCATTATCGCCAATCCGAACTGCTCTACAATCATCATGGTGATGGCGTTGAAGCCGCTTTACGATCTTTCGAGAATCAAGCGCG
>CALGGX010000147.1 GCA_937916025.1 uncultured Selenomonadales bacterium | reverse complement strand
AATTCATCCGCTCCGACCACCCGCGCGGAACTTTTCAGCGCGTGAACTTTCGTCGTGTAATTCTTCCAATCTTCCGCGTTGTAGAAACCGGCGATCTCTTTTGCGCCGCTCGCGACCGCGTCCGCGAATATCCGAAGCGTGTCGAGATATGCGTCGACCGAGCCGCAATGCTCCACGCCTTCTTTGACGTTGAGTCCGCTCACTGTCGACAGCCACTCCGGCAATTTCGTCTCTTCAACCGCGTCCGCCGAAACCTCGGCGAGTTGCACTTTATCCGGCGGCAGGTACTTGATGATCATCGTTTCGAGCGCGGCAGAGTCGATTGGTTTTGACAAATAATCGACGAACGACGCGGCGAGATATTCTTCGCGCGCGCCGCTGACGGCGTTTGCGGTCAATGCGATCACCGGCGTTTCGGCATTGAGATTATGCGGCAATTGACGCATTTTTTGAAGCGTCTCGATGCCGTCAAGCCCCGGCATTCGATGATCGAGGAAGATTATATCGTAATGCTCCTTCGTCACGAGATGCAGGCATTCATAGCCCGACTCCGCCGTCACGATCTGAATTTGCGTCTGCTTGAGCAGCCCCTTGACGACCGCGAGATTGAGTTGCGTATCGTCGACGACGAGGATTCTCGCGTTCGGCGCGGTGAATTTCTCGTGATACTCTTTATGCCGACTTAGCATGTGGCGATAAGTTTCTTCAAAATTGCCGAGCGGCTCCCAGTTGATCACCGGCTGTTCGATCTCGAAGGCAAAAGTCGATCCCTTGCCGTAGACGCTTTTCACTTCGAGCTCGGAATGCATCAAATGCAGGAGCTTTTGCGTGATGTTCATTCCGAGTCCGGTGCCTTCGATCGTCCGATTGCGTTTTTCTTCGATCCGCTCGAATGCGCTGAACAGTTTCGGAATATCCTCGCGCTTGATTCCGATACCCGTGTCTTTGATCTCGAAACGCAAGATGATCTTCTCATTCGCGAGTTTCCTGAAATTGACCGTCAAAGTGACCGAACCCTTTTCTGTGTATTTGACGGCGTTGGTGAGAATGTTCGTTGCAATCTGTTTGATGCGAATTTCGTCGCCGTACAGAATTGTCGGCAAGGCGGACGCGGCATTGACGATTAATTGCAGGGATTTCTTTTCGGCGCGTTTTTGCACCATGTTGACGAGATCATTCAACAGCGAGCTCAGCGCGTATTCGACGGGAATGATCTCCATCTTGCCACTCTCGATCTTTGAAAAATCGAGAATGTCGTTGACGAGGCTCAACAGACTGTTGCCGGCATTGCGAATGTTTTCGGCGTATTCGAGG
>CALGGX010000146.1 GCA_937916025.1 uncultured Selenomonadales bacterium | reverse complement strand
ACCCGTCTCTGACTGCCGCCTCGCTGTCGCGTCTATTCCAATACGATTCCGTGACGAAGTTGCGCACATTGATGTAGAACTGCGCGCCATCGGAAATGCGCTCGACGCGGAGATATCCGTGATAAAAATTATATCGCTCGACTTCCAACAGCTGTTCGCGAACGATAACCGGCGTCTTGTGATCGATCGTCTGCTCGGACTTATTCAGAAATTGCTTGTCGCGTTCGTACGTAGTCACCTGCCATGGCGTTTCGGTGTAATGTTTTTGTATCTCGCGCTCTTCATCACTGTACGCGGTGACATAGCCCGATACGCCGACATATTGCGGCTCCCATGGATCACGTCCGCGCCCTTCCAATTTTCGAGAGGATGAAAAGTCAACACTTGAGGCGGGAGTTTCAGTCGTCGGTGTGGTCGATTGCGTTTCGACGGCGGGAAGTTTCGGCGGCGGATCATTTGTTGGAGCATCGAATACAAACTGATTGACAAATGCCAAGACGATCAACAGGAATGCAACGAACCATGGCGAAATCCCGAATCTCTTCGGCTTCGGTACCTTCTCGTAATACAGTCGGTGACCAAATCGCGTTGCGTCTCCACGAAGACTCTGTCGAAAAACGTCGGCTCGAATTCTGCCTCGCGATAAATCGAGACGAAATGAATTGCGCTCATCGACTCGCCGGATGGAAAATAATATCTGCCGTTTCGCCAAACGACATCATTTGCCAATCCCCACGTCTGTTGCACGTATTGCACGGCGCGCATCAATTGCTCGACCGACATCTCGAAGAATTCGGCAACGGCTTCCTGCGGCAACATCACTCTGCCGTCGATTATTACAAAATCGTCTTGATCGATGCCCTTTTTGATCTCGGTATCGAAGAGTGAAGTTTTTACGGGTTGCATTACAAACGGCTCGGTGAAAATCGGCGGCGCATCTTCGGGTTTACTCATAACTATCACTCCTTTCAACAAAACAATCGAAAGCGGCGATTGAATGTCTGACTTATCAACCGTCGGCGGATTGATCGCATTGATTGCGGTCGTGCCTCTGTCGATATTGTTGCCTGCGTCGATCTCTTTCGAGAACGGCATTATCGAAAACTTCCAAGTAATTTTGCTCCTCGGCGCGAGTTTCCTGTCAATCCGATTGATGTTGCGAACATCCGATCGCGCCGCGCGGAGTTTTCAACAGTTTTGCGCATTGATGTTTGTGTTGCTCGCCGCCCGAGAGTTGAGTTGGGGGCGGGTTTTTTATCCGATCGGTTTTGACGACGACGGTCCGGAATTCGTCGCAATGGCTGATTACACATGGCGCACCGAGGCGTATGTTTTTATCGCCGTCGTCAGTCTCGCAATGTTGTACCTTCTGATAAAACACGTGCCGGTAAAAAAGATGTTAAAAATGCCGCCCCCAATCGCAATTTTATTAATCATCGCGGTCGGGACGGCATTACAATATGTCGGTGAGCACGGAATTTTGATCGGAAAAATGCACGGGCAGACGCTCGAAGAATTGAGCGAAACGATCGTCTACGCAATGTTACCGATTTTATGCAGGTATTATCACAACGCGTTGACTCGCGCGTGAGCGTTCATCGTCTCAGAAGTTTGATTGCTTGCTCAAATCGGCGGCAGTCTTCTTCCAAATCACGTTCGACGACTTTTCCTTCGCGATACAACTATTTTCGGAGCGATTGCATCTTCGCTCGTGAACCGCGACGTCTCGACAGACGATCTCTCACACCAACGCATCATGTTCGGTCATGAGTTCGCCGCAGACTTTTTTTTATACGTCAAGACTCACTTCTTCTCGTCGAGCAACTCGAGGAGCTCGTCATAATCGCGTTTCAGTTGGTAATAATCATCGGCGAGTTTGAGTGCCGCAAGCACTCCGAGTCGTGCCGTCGCCAAAGTCTTTGCGTTTTGCGCGATCGATCGCATCGTGCCGTCAACGATCTTCGCCAGTCGTTTCAAACCTTCTTCATCATCGGTGCGCAGGCGATAGATGTCTCCGAAAATTTCAATCTGCACGCGCTGCTGCGCACCGCCGGGTTTTGGATTGTCGCGTTCAGCCAATCGATTTTCACTCCTTAACTTCGCAATTGAGCCTCACAATTGGTTTCGACGGCGGCGAGAATTTTCGCAAACGCCTCGTCTGCCTCGGCGTCCGTCAACGTCCGATCGTTTGATTGGAATTTGATCGTAAACGCCAAACTCTTCTTGCCTTCGGCAATGTTCTTGCCGCTGTAAACATCGAAAAGCGTCACGTCGCTGAAGAATTGCCCGCCGTTCTTGACTATGACTTTTTCAACATCTCCGGCTTGCACTTCAAAATCGACGAGGATTGCCAGATCGCGAGTGATTGACGGATATTTCGGCAACGGCTCGTATCGGAAAGATTTCGCCGAGTATTTCATCAGCGTTGCAATATCCGCCTCGAAAACGAAGATTTTTTTGTTGAAGTCAAATGCCGCCGCGACTTTCGGATGCAACTCGCCGAGCGTGATCAATGTCTCTTTGCCTTTTTTAAATACGGCAGTTTTGCCCGGGTGCATTGCAAAATGTTCGCCGCGCTCGACGCTGTATTTTCCAATCGACAGGCACTCGAACAATTCCTCGACGATGCCCTTCAGATCGTAAAAATCGACTTCAATCGATTGCCGACTCCAACCTTTCGGCTCGCGGCGTCCGCTGATCATTCCCGCAAGTTTCAGCCGCTCGATCGGTTGCTCGGTGATCGGCAGGGCTTTCGGATAAAACACCGGCGCGATCTCGAAAAGTCGGACGTCTTCGTTTTTTCGGCTGAAATTCCGCGCGGCATTTTCGAGAACGCTCGCGAGAAGCATCGTCCGAACGAGCGGAAATTCGTCGTTGAGCGGATTCATGATCGGAACGGCTTTACGGAGTTCGCTGTCGACCGGAACGTTCAGCCGATCGAATGTCGCCGGATTGGTGAATACGAACGATAACTCTTCATTCATTCCGAGGCGCGTCAAGACGGCTTTGATGTTGTCGACAAAATTCTGCTCGGAACTTTGACGTCCCTGAACCGTGCGTCCGTACGGCAGAGTCGACGCAATCCGATCGTAGCCGTAAATACGAGCTACTTCTTCCGACAAGTCTTCGACGATCGACAAATCCGTTCTGAACGACGGCACTTTGAAGACATAATTCCCGCCGTCTTCGGATATCTCGCCGCCGAGCTTTTCAAGAATTGCGAGCATTTCCTTCGCCGAAAGTTCGGTTCCGAGCCGTGCATTGATCTCGTCGACGGTGAACGCGATTGACGTTGCCGATTTCGGATTGGGATAATTGTCGACGATGCCGTGCACGACTTTGCACGCGCCCATTTCTTGCAACAATTGCGCGGCTCGATCGAGCGCGAGGATTGTTTTATTAATGTCGACGACGCGCTCGAAACGTCCCGAGGCTTCCGAGTGCAAACCGACCGCGCGACTCGTTCGGCGGATCGATGCGCTGTTGAAATTCGCCGCTTCGAGCACAACCGTCGTCGTCTTGTCTCTGATCTCGGTCTCGAAACCGCCCATCACGCCCGCGAGCCCCGCCGCTTTTTCGGCGTCCGCAATCACGAGCTCGCCGCCTTTTGCGAGTCTGTTGGAATCGTCGAGAGTATGAAGTTGCTCGCCCGCGATTGCCTTCCGAGCCGTCAACACTTGACCGATGATCTCGTCATAATCGTAAGCATGCATCGGCTGACCGAGCTCGACCATGACGAAATTCGTCACGTCGACGACATTGTTGATTGCTCTGATGCCCGCGCCTTCCAATCGCTGTTGCATCCACTTCGGCGAAGGTCCGAGCTTTACGTCCGTCAAGACCCGCGCGGAAAATCGACTGCAAAGCTCCGGCGCGTCGATTCCGATCTTGATCATATCGGCGGCGTTTCGGGGATCATCTTCGTTGACGGTGATTTTCGGCAGTTTGATCGGCTTGCCGGTGACGATCGACACTTCGTTGATCAATCCGAAAACGGAAAAGCAATCGCCGCGATTTGCCGTCAATTCAAATTCAAAAATCACGTCGTCGAGTCCGAGCACGCCCGCCGCAGGAACTCCGATCGGCGTATCGTCGGGCAGAATGTAAATTCCTGCGGCTCCGTTCTCGACGTCGAGGTTCAATTCATCCGCCGAGCAGAGCATGCCGTTCGAGACGACGCCGCGCAATTTGCCTTTCGAGATCTTTTTGCCGCAAGGGAGATTTGCGCCGACGAGCGCGACCGGAACGATCTGCCCTTCCTTGACATTCGGCGCGCCCGTTACGATCTGAAGCAATTCGCTCCCGCCGACATTCATTTGACAGACGAGCATGTGATCCGAATCCGGATGCGGGTACAGTTGCTCGATCCTGCCGGTCACGACTTTTTCAAGCCCTTCGTCCGCGCGGATGATGTTTTCGACGGGAATGCCCGCCATCGTCAAACGCGACGCCAATTCCTCCGCGTCGATATCCGTATCAATATAATCTTTCAGCCATTTAATCGAAACTTGCAATTTAATTCCTCATTCCTCTTAATTACGAATTACGAATTACGCATTACGAATTGCTTTAAGAAGCGTACGTCGTTGTCGTAGAAAAGGCGCATGTCGTCGACGCCGTATTTGAGCATCGCAATGCGCTCGATGCCGAGTCCGAACGCAAAGCCGCTGACGACTTTCGGATCATATCCGCTCATCGACAGCACATCGGGATGCACCATGCCCGCGCCGAGAATTTCCAACCAACCCGATCCATGACACACTTTGCAATCGGTACCATGCCCGCCGCACATCACGCATGAAACATCGACTTCCGCGCTCGGCTCCGTAAACGGAAAGAAGCTCGGACGCAATCTCATTCGCGCCTTCTCGCCGAACATCTGTTTCAGAAAATACTCGAGCGTTCCCTTCAGATCGCCGAACGTAATTCCCTTGTCGATGACGAGTCCTTCGACTTGCGTGAACATCGGCGAATGCGATGCATCGTAATCGTCGCGGCGATATACTCTGCCGGGCGCGATCATTCGGATCGGCTCGTTGTGTGAATGCCGCTCCATCGTCCGCGCCTGCACCGGCGAAGTTTGCGTCCGCATCAGTATTTCGTCCGTGATATAGAACGAGTCCTGCATGTCGCGCGCGGGATGATCTTTCGGCAAATTCAGTGCTTCAAAATTGTAATAATCGGTTTCGACTTCGGGACCGTCCTCGACGCTGTAACCCATCTGCAGAAAAATCTCTTTGACGCGGTTGAGAGTCAACGTCAACGGATGCAAATGCCCGGTGTTTTGTCGACGCCCGGGCAATGTGATATCAATCTGTTCGGTCGCGAGTTTTTTTGCGAGTTCTTTCGACTTAAGCGCATCGGTTTTATCGGAAATGAGTGCTTCGATTTCGGCGCGCGCCTCGTTGACGAGCTTGCCGATCTTCGGACGCTCCTCTGCCGTCAATTGACTCATTCCGCGAAGCAATTGCGTGAGCTCGCCTTTCTTACCGAGATATTGCACGCGAACGCCGTCAAGCTCTTTCAGATCCGAAACGAGATTTTCAATCGCATCTCGAGCCGCGCGGCGCATCTGTAAAATTTTTTCTTCCAATGCAGATTACTCCTCGAATTTTTTTATGACGCGGTAAACATTAGCACACGCCGCCGAATAATGCAACAAAAAAGCAATTCGTAATGCATAATGCGTAATGCGCAATAAAAAAATCTCCCGCGAAGAGGAGATTCTTTTTTATCGTTGCGGTTCGACATACAATGCCTTGACGACGATGTTGATCGCCTGAACGACCAAACCCGTCGTGAATTCGACTGCTTCCCGAACGCGCGCCTGTGTTTGCGAAATCAGCGTCGGGATATGACTGCCGTAACTCAAAACGACTTCGCAAGAGATCGTCAAGCCGTGATCTTCGTCGCCCGACATCATGTGTTTGATGCGGACGTTTTTGACATTTTTGATGCATTCGCGCGTCCCGACAACGCGCTCGACAATCGAATGAATGACTTTGTCATCAATAATCAGCTTGCCGTAGTAGCTGAAGATCGGACGGACGATTGATTTTTCGCCGAGTTTTCGTCGTTTGATCCTCGAACGTTTGAACAGCGATTGCAACGGATCGATGAGATATCCCGAAAAATGCGATTTCAATTCGATAGTCGGAACCGGAATGATATGCTTGCCTTCCTTCAGTCGATGAAACTGCGCGGCTTGAATTTCGCGGTTCGTAGCAATGTCTTCAATGCGAACGATCAGTTGGATCGACGGCAGACGGAGCGTCTTTGCGATCTTGTGTACCATATTTTCCGACGTACCGATGATCAGAATTCGGTGCGCTTTGATTTTTTGAAGAGCCGCGCGAACTTCCTCTGCATGCCCCGGCAAAACGAAAATCGCGCGTCTTACTGCCATGATTTTGTTCTTCTCTTTTTTGGCGGAGGTGCCGGCAATGATCTTACCGCCTTGGATCAAAAT
>CALGGX010000145.1 GCA_937916025.1 uncultured Selenomonadales bacterium | reverse complement strand
GAGATTTCGGTAATTTACCCGTCTTCGCGCGAGAACGGTAGCGTAGTTTTCGCTCAAACGATGATAAGCACAGACATTGACGGCAGGGCATCTTTCCTTCCGCCAGTGCCGGAGTATTCTTTCAATTCTGAAATTTCATTCTTCCCGAAAGGCGACATGAGCGACAGTGAGATTGAAAAAATCGCTTCCGAACATACAATCAAAGCGCCGTTCAAAGTGCAGACGAACAAGAAATCTGCCGGCGGAATTATCGCGCTCGTTGATTTCAATCAGAACGGAAAAGCGGTCACATCAAATCCAGTCTCCTCGTCAAATATGCTCATGACTCTGATGAAATTGGGGTTCACGCAAATCGGGAACGCACCGCAGGAAGTTTCAAACGCGGTCATTCAAAATGACGGCACGCTGACGGAGCTTCGCGGCAAGGTCAACGCGGCGCTCGCCGGGCTCGGCCTCGGCGCGTTCCTGCCGGAGGAGGCTTGAAATGGCAGCAAAAACAAGGAAAAACCGCCTTGCGGTCATACTGCCGCTGATCGCGGCGGCAGCGATCTTTGCCTGTTTCGGCTTACTTCTCGTCCACGTTATGAACCGCAGGACGGAGAGCTATCCGCGTCTGTATGCGGATGAGGTGGCGGCAGCTTCACAGCGGTACGGCCTCGATGCGGACCTCGTTTTCGCGGTGATCCGCACCGAAAGCTCCTTCAAGCCGGACGCCGTTTCGAGCGCGGGCGCAAAGGGGCTGATGCAGATCATGCCGGAGACCGGCGATTGGATCGCCTCGCAGCTCGATGATAATTCTTTGGGCGACGAGCATTTCACCTTCAACGTCAAGAAGCTCTACGATCCCGAGACGAATATTCGATACGGAATTTGGTACCTGTCGACGCTCGAGGACGAGTTCGACGGCAATGACGTTCTCGCGCTCGCGGCATACAATGCCGGACGCGGCAACGTTCTTCATTGGATGGAACAGTACGGTTGGGATGAGCATTTCGACGATGTCGAGGCGATTCCGTATCGCGAGACGCGCGATTACGTCCGACGCGTGCTCAACTGTCAACGCAAATACAAATTGTTTTACAACTGAAAGGGGGCGAGAGGTTGGCGAATGTTGTCGAATTACGTCGCAGTTATACGCGAGAAAATGTGTTGCAAGGGCTCATCAATATTGAATGCAGCGAGGATGTGCGCAACACATTCAACCGTGTCGATCACATTGAAGTGACGATCGTCGACGAGTTGGTAAAAATATTGATGATTGCGCCGTCCGGATTCACCGTTGATGAAATCAAAAACGTCCGCAAT
>CALGGX010000144.1 GCA_937916025.1 uncultured Selenomonadales bacterium | reverse complement strand
TCTTGTCGCGAATGTAATCGCCGGACTTGCCCTGAATTTTCGGACCGAAGGCGATGTTCTCGGCGACCGTCATGTGCGAGAACAGGGAATATTTTTGGAAGACGGTATTGACTGCGCGTTGATTGGGCGGCAGATGCGTAATGTCATTGCCCTCGAAGAGCACTCGTCCTTCGTCGGGCGTCTCGAAGCCGCCGATTATTCGCAACATCGTCGTTTTGCCGCAACCGCTCGGTCCGAGCAATGTGATGAACTCGTTTTCGTGGATTGTCAGATCGATCTCGTCGAGCACGACCAATTCTCCGAACTTCTTGACGACTTGCTCCAGTCGAATTAATTCCCGCTGCATTTCCCGCTCCTCTCGGCGATCGCTCGCACAATAAAAAAAAACTTTGCCGCAAAGTTTATCACAGAAAACGAAAACGAGCAATGCTTTATTGAATAACGAGTTGCAGGAAAAAATCCGCGAGCGGCGAATGAATTACTTCGATATCAATTGATTGGAGATGTGCATCATGCAGAATGCAGAAATGATCAACGAGACGTCGGACTTCGTTCCGCCGACAGAACCGTCTGCCGAGTTACTTGGTATCATCGAGAAAACCGTCGAGGTTACCGTCAAAAAAGTTCTCCGCAAAAAAAATTCCAAAACGAAGCATAATTTCGTTCCGTGCGGAGGAAAAACGCCCGGCGTCGATACCATCACTCTCTCGCCCGAAGAATGGAAGTACTTCGTCGAAGAGCTTGAAACGAAAGATCCGTTCATGGCTTTCAACAACGCCAAGTATCTGTTTATGCTCGATAAAGCCTTCGCCGAAAAACGTTCGGTCACATTTACGAGAGAAGAATGGGAGAAATTCGTCAATGCGCAAGGTATTTAAAGAGCTCGCCTTCGAGCACTACGCTGCGACGATATCGTCATTCACTCCTGCAAAGATCATTACGACGATTGAGAGGTGAACTTCATGCGAAAGAAACTCATCGAAACCGCGCTGCCGCTCGACAAAATCAACGAGGCGTCCGCGCGAGAAAAATCCATACGCCACGGTCATCCGTCGACATTGCATTTGTGGTGGGCGCGTCGACCGTTGGCAACCGCACGCGCCGTAATTTTCGCGTCGATCGTCGACGATCCGAGCTCGCGTCCCGATCTTTATCCGACGACGGAAGAGCAGGATTGGAAACGTCAACAGCTGTCCGATCTGATCTCCAAGCTCGTGCAGTGGGGGAATTCTTCCAACGCCGACATTTTGAAGCGCGCGCGTGACGAGATCATGCTGTCGACCGGCGGCAATCCGCCCGAAGTCCTCGATCCATTCGCAGGCGGCGGCACCATTCCGCTCGAAGCGCAGAGGCTCGGGCTGAAAGCGCATGCGTTTGATCTGAATCCCGTCGCCGTCATGATCAACAAGGCGATGATCGAAATTCCTGCCAAATTCAGAAACAAGCCGCCGGTCAATC
>CALGGX010000143.1 GCA_937916025.1 uncultured Selenomonadales bacterium | reverse complement strand
GAGCCGCCGACGATCGCCTTTCTGATCAGATCGATCGGGATGATCGTAAACGCCATGCCGATCACGAACAGCCACTCTTCAGCCGTCAAGCCGAAGCAACGCAGAATCACGCCGCCGAGATACGTCATTGCAACCTGCACCACGACGATCAATGCCATCACTCGCAAAAAGTCCGTGTTGCCGCCAATGTTGTCGAACAAATTCATTTGATCCGTCCGTGCATTGAAGGCGTTGAAAACCGCCGTGAAGATGAAGAATGCGAAATAGCCCGTCATCAGATACATATTCGGATCTTCTTCGCCGATGCGGAAGTGCTCATGCGAGAACGGCGAGAGCAGGAAGAACAAGCCCATTGCAAACGACCACAGCGCGCCGGTTCCGATTGCCGAGTACATGTATTTGCTGATGATGTGCTCGTCGCGCTTCTTGGGCTTCTCGTCCATGTATCGATCGAGCGCGGGCTCGCCGCCGAACGCCAGTGCAGCCAGCGTATCCATTACGAGGTTGACCCAGAGAATTTGCGTGATCGTCAGCGGATTTTCCAACTCGAGCAGCGGACAGACGAACGAGATCAGCACCGCCGCCACGTTGATCGTCAATTGGAAAATAATGAATTTCCTGATCGAATTGAAGATCGTTCTGCCGTAGAGAATCGCCTTGCCGATCGATTTGAAGTTGTCGTCGAGTATGACGATCTCTGACGCTTCCTTGGCGACTTCGGTGCCGCCGCCCATTGCAAAGCCGACGTCCGCTTTTTTCAGAGCCGGAGAATCATTGACGCCGTCGCCCGTCATTCCGACAACGAGATTGAGTTCCTGCGCGAGCCGCACGAGTCTCGATTTATCTGTCGGAAGCGCGCGCGCAATCACTCGGAGCTTCGGCAATTGACGTTTGACTTCGTCGTCGCTTATTTCATTGAGCTCGGTCGAGGTCCAAACAACCGCATCGTCGATGTCGATCAAGCCCGCCTCTTTCGCGATTGCAACCGCCGTCTCCTTGCGATCGCCCGTGATCATGACGACCTGCACGCCTGCCTTGTGCACCTGCTCGATCGCTTTGATTGCGTCGGGGCGAACGTCGTCGCGAATGCCGGTGACTCCGACGAACGTCAAGCCGCTGTCGGGAATGTTGCCGTCTTTGACTTCGCCGTCATAAGTGACGAGCGCGAGGGTTCGGATTGCGCGATTGGCGAGCTCGTCGATTTGACTGTTGATTGCTGCCGTCGAATTAAGCGACTGCCGATTGCCGCCCGCATCGTAATAGAACGAGCACTTGTCGAGCAGACGCTCGGGCGCGCCTTTGATCAGCCAGAGATTGTACTCGCCGCTTACCTTCGCCATGGAATATTTCTTTGCGCTGTCGAAAGGAACGGTCTCGCCGACGTTGACGTTTGGCGGATTGTCTTTGCCGATGACATAGCCGAGCAACGCGCGATCGGTCATGTTGCCGCCGACAATCTCATTGCCCGTGATCACCGCGCCGCTGTTGAATCGCACGGACAGCGAGATCAATTGCCGAAGTTTTTCGCCGAGTTGCTCGAAAGAGTCCGTGAATTTTGCCGTGCCGTCGAGGAACGTGACGACTTCGAGTTGCCCCTTCGTGATCGTTCCTGTCTTGTCGCTGAACAGCAAATTCAAACTGCCGGCTGTTTCGATGCCGCTGATCTTCCGCACGAGCACGTTGTCTTTCAACATCTTGCCCATGTTTTGCGAAGAGACGATTGCGATCATCAGCGGCAGACCTTCCGGCACCGCCATGACGATGATGATGACCGCGAGCATAACCGCCTCGACGACGATGTTCAACACGTCCATCCAATCGGCGCAAAACGCCGCGATCCGCGCCATTTCAAAGCCGTTGTGAATTACGATCTTGTCGAAGATATACGCGAGCGCGATCGCCACGCCGCCGACATAGCCGAATTTGCTGATCTGTTCCGCGAGATCGCCGAGTTTCAATTTCAGAGGCGTGTCGCGATCTTCATTCAATTGCAACTCGCCCGCAATCTTGCCGTAGAGAGTATTGTCGCCGAGCGTCGTCGTGCGCATGACCGCATTGCCGCCCGCCACCACCGCGCCGCGAAATACTTTGTGCGCGTTGAGGAAGTCCGTGCTCGCGGCGGCTTCGGCGTCGTCCGCGTCGTTCGTCGGAGGAATTTTCGTCTCTTCCTTCGCCTCGCCGTTGAGGATCGACTGATCGACTTGAATTGAGCCGTCGATGATCACGCCGTCGGCAGGAATTTTATCGCCGGTTTGCAACAAAACGCAATCGCCCATGACGATGTCGTTGATCGGAATCTCGGCAATCGCGCCGTTGCGATAGACTTTGCATTTGATGAGCGACGCCTCCGCCTGCAATGCTTGAAACGCGCTTTCGTTTTTGTACTCGGAAAACGTCGAGACACCGGTCGCGAGGATGACTGCGAGCGCGATGCCGACCGACTCGTACCACTCGGACTTGCCCATGAACGCGAAAAACACATTCAGCGCAAGCGCGAAGATCAGAATTTTGATGATCGGATCGTCGAAATTGCCCTTGAGTTTATCCCAAAAGCCCTCGCGAGCCTGTTCCGTGATGCGGTTATCGCCGTGAGCCGCCTTTGACGCCTGAACTTCAGCGTCCGACAAGCCTGTTATCTTCAAAAAAATCATCTCCCAAAAGCAATGCGTAATTATTAATTCGTAATTATTTCCAATTGCTTGATTTCAAAGCTGAATTATACATGCAAAATTCAGCCGCGTCAAATGCATGCGGTTTATATAATCATCAGTCCTCGACGAAGATCGCCGCCTGCTTTGCAAGATATCGGAAGAAGATATAGCCCGCCGCATACGAAGGCGCATTCAATCCCGAGAAACTCACTTCCTCGGTGCTCGTCGCCGCGCTCAACGCCTGCCGCAATGTCTCGGGATTTTCGACCATCTTGACGAGATCGAGTTGCCGCTCGTCGTCGATGCCGTGCGTGAGCTCCGCCGTGCCTTCCTTGACATACGCCGGAAGATCGGCAAAATTATCGATGTTCGCCGCCATAACCGCGTGCGTAAACTCATGCGCCAGCACCCGATCGAGGTAGCTCGTCCCCTTCCGCGCGGAACGTCCGTCGGCATCGGAAATTTCGTCGTAATAAGCCATGTTGATCTGCAACGTGAGTTTCGTCGTGCGCCCGTTGATCGACGAGCTCTTTATCAGCGCGAGATTGGAATTGTTCGGTCGCGACAGAAATTCGACGTCGAGCTCTTTGACGGTCGCCGAACTTTGCGCGCCGAACGAAAAATTCTCGCCGTAAGATTCCGCGATCAATCGGAGCGGCTCGCTCGTCCACCATGTCTTCAGCCCTTGAACTATCTGCCGTTGAGTCGGCGTCAAAGCTCGGAAGTCGTCATTCAATTTCACGGTCAAGCCGTCGACGACGAAACCGGTGCCGACAAAATTCTCCAACTCCGAAGTTTCGTTGACGATCGTCTTTTTTGTTTTGACGGTCGAGCCGCCCGCATCCCAACCGGTGATCGCGCCCGTGTCGTCGTTGTCGAGATCGATCCCGCATTTCTCGGCGAGGAACTCCCGCGCGGATTTTGCCGAATTCGCATCACCGACCAATCGATAGATCAATTGCGTGACGCCGTTGAAATTCGAGCAGGCTTTGACGGCTTCATCGACCGCAACAGCACCGCGCGCCGTCGTCCGATCGAGCGCGAGCATGAATTTCTTGATCACGTCTTGCGGGCTTGTGATGTAATCGCTGAATTTCTTTTTATGCGAACCGCTGTTGTCGACAATCGTAAGAGTCTTACCGACGGCATTTTTGATCTTGACAGAGCCGGCGGAGCCGTTGTTGACGAAATTGAGCGTGATGTCATCACCGGACAATCCGTAAAATTCACTGAGCGTTCCGCTGATTGAGATCGTATCCTCGCCGCCGATGTTAACGAGCACCTTGTCTTTATCTCCGGACTGAAAAACGAAGGTGTCGTTAGCCGTCGTACCTTGAAGTGTACTGTTGTTTCGCGCATAAAGTATACTCATTTCTAATCACTCCCTTCATCCAACTGATTAAAATCCCTCGCTTATATTTTATATCCCCACCCCATCGGCTTTGTCAAGCAGTTTCTCATTCACAATAAAAAATCCCCGGGATTGCTCCCGAGGATCGAGTTTCGATCGAATTACTTCTTAGCCGCCGCTTTTTCATGTTCTTTGCAATAGCAGATGACATCCCACGGGCAGTAAATTCTCTTTAAGCTGAGCTG
>CALGGX010000142.1 GCA_937916025.1 uncultured Selenomonadales bacterium | reverse complement strand
GGGGCGCGACGTCGGGCGCGTGTTGAAACTCTCCGCAACCGAGACGACTCGCATTGTCAAGATGATGCCGAATGAGCTGAAATTTACGCTCGAACAGGCATTGGAAGCGTCAAACGACCTGCGCGATGCTTACGAAACCGAGCCGCATGTCAAACGCGTGCTCGATCTGTCGATGAAGCTCGAAGGGCTCCCGCGCCATACTTCCGTGCACGCCGCCGGCGTTGTGATCGCGCCGCAACCGCTCGCCGAGCTCGTGCCCGTCCAACAAACCGGCGACACTCTCGTCACGCAATTCGACAAGGATACGCTCGAAGAACTCGGCTTGCTGAAAATGGATTTCCTCGGGCTTCGGACTTTGACGGCTTTGAACGAGGCGATCGAAAACATCAAAAAAAATTACGCGGCATTCAATGTCAAACCGATCGTCAAAAAACGAAAACGCGGCGCGGTTCAACAGTTATCGCTTTTCGACAGCCCGATCCCGACGGCGGAGGCTATTCCGCTCGAAGACAATCGGACGGCGCAAATGCTCGCGGAAGGAAAAACCGGCGCGGTGTTTCAGCTGGAATCGACCGGCATCACGAAACTCGTTCGGGAACTCCGCCCGCAATGCTTTTCCGATCTGATTGCAATCGTCGCGCTGTATCGCCCGGGACCGCTCGGCTCCGGCATGGTGCAGGACTTTATCGATCGCAAGAACGGCAAAATCGCCGTCGAATACATTCATCCGAAACTCGCGCCGATACTTAAAGAGACTTACGGCGTCATTTTATATCAGGAGCAGGTAATGGAGATCGTCCGGGAGCTGGCCGGCTTCACGCTCGGGCGCGCGGATATCCTTCGCCGCGCCATGAGCAAAAAAAAATCCGACGTCCTGCTCGCACAAAAAAATGCTTTTATTGAAGGATGCGTCGCGCGAGATATCCGTCGCGAGCTCGCCGACAGGATTTTCAATCTGCTGTTGCATTTTGCCGATTACGGCTTCAACAAATCGCATTCGGCGGCGTACGGGCTTTTGACATGGCGAATGGCGTATCTCAAAGCAAATTGGTCTGCCGAATACATGGCGGCAATGTTGTCCGGCGTGATGGATCTCGAAAAGACGGTTACGTATTCGGATTTGACTCGCCGAATGGGCTTGAAACTGCTCGGTCCGGACATCAATCGGAGCGCGAAGAATTTTTGCGTCGAGGACGGCGCGATTCGTTTCGGACTCGCCGCGCTCCGCAATGTCAGCGAAGCAATGGTCGACAACATCATCAAACAACGCGAGCTCGGCGGCGAATACAACTCGTTGCCGGACTTCTGCCGTCGAACGGATCCGAAAACGGTTCATCGACGCGCGATCGAGACCTTCATCAAGAGCGGCGCGTTCGACTCGCTCGATCGGCGCAGGACGGCTTTGATTGCAATGATCGATGCCGCCGTCAATGCCGCCGAAAACTTCCGCGCGGAGCAGAACAGCGGGCACGCCGAATTGTTTGACGGCAAGAAATATATATCGGATTTGCCGGTGCCGGATGTCAAAGAAAAACCGCGCGCGGTGCTCCTTGCTTGGGAAAAGGAGACGCTCGGCTTTTACTTAAGCGGACATCCGCTCGACGAATTTCGAGACAAGATTGGAGGGTTGCTTACAATCAGACAAATTATCGAAAGCAATTTTATTGAAGGCAAACGACTGAAGTTTGCGGGACTCATAACCGGTTTGCGGCGTTTACTCACACAGACCGGAGATGCGATGTGCTTTTTGACATTGGAAGATGCGTCGGCGAAACTCGACGTGACGATTTTTCCGAAACTGTATCGCGAGAGCAGGAAAATGCTCGAAGAAAACAATTCTGTCGTCATCAAGGGCACAATCGAGATTTATAACGACGAGAAGGCGATCGCCGCAAATGAGATATTGAGCGCGGCGAATTACGAGCCGGAGTATTATCTGACGGTGAGCGATGCCTCCCAAGTCGAGACGATCCAAGCGATCTGCTCGAAACACCGCGGCAACCGGACGGTTTACATAAAAAAGCAAGGCGGCTGGGCAAAACTCGGCAGAGATCATGCCGTAGACGACAGCCTTGAATTGCGCAATGAATTGACGGAGTTGCTCGGCAGCGAGAATGTGAGACGAGCTTGATCGGAGGCAGGATTTTTGTGAAAAAGGCGATAGCGGGAATTTTTTTGACGGCGGCGGTCGGAGCGATGGCATTGAATGCGGGCGCGCAACCGAACGAGCGTCAAGCGATAATGGCGGACGACGGGATCGTTCAATTGGATGAAAAGATCGACACGGCACCGGCGAGCGGCTTGCGCCCGGGCTATAACATCAAACAAATGCCGAACACGCGCGAGGTTCCCTACGGCGACAAACTGCCGCAAATGACGGCGACTTCGGCGATTGTGATCGAAGCAAAGACGGGGCATGTTTTGTACGAGCGAAACGCCGAGCAGAAGATGTATCCGGCATCGACGACGAAGATGATGACGCTGATCACGGCACTTGAGAGCAATGATCTCGACGAGATCGTGACGGTTTCGGATCGGGCGTCGGGCGCGGAAGGCTCGACGTTGTGGTTGGAGATCGGCGAGAGAATTCCGCTCGGCGATCTGTTGCACGGAATGATGATGATCAGCGGCAATGACGCGGCGATTGCGATTGCCGAGCATGTTGACGGCACGGTGCCGAAGTTTGCGGAGCACATGACTCGGCGCGCGCATGAACTCGGCGCGACGGGCACGAATTTTGTCAACTCGAACGGCTTGCCGGATGAAAATCATTACACGACGGCGCATGATCTGGCGAAAATTGCGGCTTACGGATATACTCTCGACAATTTTGAGAAGATCGTCGGCACGAAGGAAGAATATTTTCCGTGGGTGCACGATCCGACGCATCTGCTCCGCAATGAAAATCAAATGCTGTGGTTGTATGAAGGCGTCAACGGCGTGAAGACGGGCTATACCGATGCGGCGGGGCGTTGCCTGGTTTCGGCGGCGAATCGAAACGGCGTTCAGCTGATTGCGGTGGTGCTCGACAGTCTGTATATCTGGAATGACTCGATTGCGCTGTTGGATTACGGCTTCTCGAAAGTCGGCAACGAGGCGATCGTGCATGCGGATCAGACGGCGGCGACGCTTCCGATTGAAGCCGGTCGAAAAAAATCGATGGAGGTCAAGACCGTCGATGAGATCATCATGCCGACATTCAGCGACGATGCAACGGCTTACAGTTTGGAATATGATTTGCCGAGTTTCCTTCGCGCGCCGATCAAAAAAGGCGACGAAGTCGGGCGCGTGAAAGTGCTCTGCGACGGCAAAGAAGTTGCGCAAACCGAAGTCGTGGCAACGGCGGACGTCGAGCAGAAGTCGTTCTTAAAGATGATTTTGAAATTCTTCGGCTGGGAGAATTTTATAAGCAACGATTGAATGACGGCGATTGAATTTTGAATTCCGAGCGGTTGTCGAACGGCAGCCGCTCTTTTTGTTGACAGCATTTGTCGACGCGTTTACAATCGAAAAAAACATATACGGAGGTGTCACATGAAATATATCATCGTCCAAGCCGGCGGGCGCGGCAGTCGAATGGAACTGTTGACGCGAAACAAACCGAAAGCCCTCGTGCCGGTCAACAACCTGCCGATGATCTTTCATCTGTTCAAAAAATTCCCCGAGTCGAAGTTCGTCATCATCGGCGATTATAAATTCGACGTGCTCGAGAGATATCTCCGAACATTTGCGACTGTCGATTATCGACTCGTGCATTCGGAAGGACACAAAGGCACTTGCGCCGGACTTCGCGACGCGCTCGAGCTCATTCCCGAGCACGAACGTTTCATGCTGATCTGGTGCGATCTGATCTTGCCGTCCGATTGCGAAATTCCGAATTCGGATCAAAATCTGATCGGCATCTCGAAGGATTTTTCCTGTCGATGGAAATATGAGGGTGGAATCTTTAAGGAAGAGAGAAGTGACCAGCACGGTGTTGCGGGTCATGTTCACGAAGGTGTTCTTCGAGGCCAGCAGGAACTTGAAGTTCTCGATGCCGTTCCAGGGGCTGCCGAAGATGCCCTTGGAGTAGTCGAAGGCCTTGAAGGCCATCACCAGACCGGCCATGGGCACGTACATGATGAAGAGCAGTACGAGGAAGGCGGGCAGCGCCATGATGATGTGCGCTCGGTGCTTCCACATGTTGTCCATGAATGCTTTCACTATTCCCTCTCCTCCGCGCGAGAGGCCGCGGCGTTCAACAGAACTCGGGGAGGCACCCCCTCGCTGACA
>CALGGX010000141.1 GCA_937916025.1 uncultured Selenomonadales bacterium | reverse complement strand
TTCGCCCCGTCGACAAACACGCCGTTCGCGAGGTCAACCACGTCAAGCGATACGTCGCAAGCCTCTTTCGAGCGATTGAACACCGCAATATACGCGGCATTCTGCTCCTCGTTGCCGAACACGTCACGACCGTTGCGGATAACGCGCGCGAACGACACAATATCTCCATGCGCATGCAACGGCAACAGCTCGCCCGTCCGAAGCGCGACAGTCTCGTTGCGCATTGCAATGAGTTTCTTATACTCCGCGCGGATTGCGTCGTTGCCGTTCTTCCAATCGTACGGACGACGGTTTGTCGGATCTTCAAAGCCCTGCATTGCAATCTCGTCGCCGTAATAAATGCACGGCACGCCCGGATACGTGAATTGCCACAACGCCGCCATCAACAGCCGCGCCTTGCCGAGCTTTTCATTTTCTTCGTCGAGCCGGAACTTCATCTGTTCGATCGCCGGTACGCCTTCGATTGAAGGAGCCTCGCCGAAAAATGTCGTCGCGCGAAGTACGTCATGACTGCCGAGCAAATTCATCATCGCATAGAAATTTTCCTTCGGATAATTCTCGCGAAGACTTTCGAGCCGACGCATGCAAACTTCACCGTCCGTTTTTCCGACAATAAAATCAATGACGTGCGCTCGGAACGGATAATTCATTGCCGAATCGATCTCGCCGTCGCTCAAATAAGTCCGTTGCTCGCTGTAAGCGACCTTGTTTGACGCATCCTCCCATACTTCGCCGATTACGACCGCATCCGGATTGACGCGCTTCGCCTCGGCATAAAACTCGCGAAGGAAAATCGGCGGCAATTCGTCAATGACGTCGAGTCGCCAGCCGTCGACACCCTCGCCCATCCAATGATGCAACACGCTGTCCGGCTTGTGAATGATGAAGTCGCGATACGATTGCTTTGACTCGTCGACATTCGGCAACACCCAAAAATTCCACCAGCAATCGTATTCGTTCGGATAATCTTTGAAAATGTACCAATCGAAATACGGCGAATCTTTTGATTGATACGCGCCGAGATCATCATACGTTCCGAGCCGGTTGAAATATCGGCTGTCGGCTCCGGTATGGCTGAAGACGCCGTCGAGAAAGACTTTAATTCCGGCATCATGCGCGGCGTCGAGGAAGTGTTTGAACTCCTCATTACTGCCGAAGATCGGATCGATCTTGTGATAATCGCCCGTGTCGTAACGATGATTGCTTGCGGACTCGAAAACCGGATTGAGATACAACACGTTGATGCCGAGTTCTTTCAAGTATCCGAGTTTCTGCTCGAGCCCGCGCGCGTTGCCGCCGAAGAAATCATACGCAATTACATCTTTCGTGTCGACATCTTTGAAGTAGCAGGGATCATCTTCCCAACAGGCATGAAAGACCGCGCCGCGCTTTTCGATCATCGAATTGCCGTCGCGCCAAAAACGATCGGGAAATGCCTGATACATCACCGAGTGCTTGAACCAATCGGGAGTTTTCAAGCCCTTTTGAAAAACCGTGATCTGAAACGGCGGCAATGCCTGCTCCGACAATTCGCCGACGCCGCCGAGCCGCTCCGCATTGTTTCCGTAATAATACTTCTGATCTTCGGTCTCGATGATGAAGTAATACCAAACGATCCCGCCGCGTTCCGGCAATTGAATTGTTGTCGAGTAGAATTTTGCGCCGGATTCATCCGACGTTTTCAGTTCAATGAGTTTTTCGACGCCGCCTTCGGGCAGTATTCGGAGAATGACTTTGTCGAGCGGATCGTCCGAATTGATCCGAATTCCGAGCTGAATTTTCGACGAAGTTTCGGCGGCTCCGACAATCGAGCGGTAGTAAATGCTTTGCGAGTTGTGCTCGACATTTTGTTTTTCAAGCATACGATCACTCCCATCGCTTTATGATAAAAATTAAGGACGACGCCGCGACTTGCGGGCAGCGTCGCCCTCCTGAAATATTTTTTCGATCGAAAATTATTTCTGCATGACTTTTTCGTAGAGTTCTTTGTACTCGCGTGCCGACTCCGTCCACGAGAAATCCGAATTCATCGCATTCGACTCGATCTGCATCCACGTCTCGAAACTGCCGTAAATGCTCAATGCACGCTTGAGCGCGTACAACATTTCATGCGCATTGAAGTTCGAGAACACAAAGCCGTTGCCCGTCTTCGCATATTTGTCGTATTGCTGAACGGTGTCTTTCAAGCCGCCGGTCTCGCGAACGAGCGGAACCGCACCGTAACGCATTGCGATCAATTGTCCGATGCCGCACGGCTCGTAATTCGACGGCATGAGGAAAATGTCGGACGATGCGTAAATCCGTTGCGCGAGCTCGTTCGAGAACGTGATGTTCGCCGAAACTTTGTTGGGGAATCTCCACGCCAAGCCCTTGAACCAATCTTCGTAGACTTTATCGCCGGTGCCGAGCAATACGAATTGCAGATTTTCATGCTGCAGGAGCTCGTCCATGATACGGACGACGAGGTCGAGTCCTTTTGCCGCCACGAGGCGGGTGACCATCGACACCATCGGAATCTTGCGTCCGCGCGGAAGTCCGAGGATTTCCTGCAATTTCTCTTTGTTGTCGCACTTACGCTCGAAGCTGTTGAACTTATCGCTGTTGTCGTAGTTGACAAAGAGATATTTATCCGTAGCCGGATTGACTTTGTCATAATCGATGCCGTTGACGATGCCGTAAAGATCATCGCGGCGTTTGCGAAGCAGTCCGTCAAGATGCTCGCCGAAATACTCGTATTGAATTTCCTGTGCATAAGTCTTGCTGACGGTCGAAACGAAATCGGCGTAAATGATGCCGCCCTTCATGAAGTTGACCGCATCGTAGAACTCGAGATCGCCGTTGTTGAAATACTGCCAATCGAGACCAAGTACATCGCCCATGACCGTCTTCGAGAACACGCCCTGATATTTCAGATTGTGGATCGTGAAGATCGTTTTGATGTTTTCATAGCGCGAGTCGCCTTGATGCTCAAGTTTAAGAAGAACGGGGATTAATGCCGCATGCCAATCGTTTGCGTTAATGACATCGGGCCAAAAATCGATTGCTTCGAGGCAATTGAGGATCGCGCGGCAGAAGAACGAAAATCTTTCGGCGTCGTCATCATAGCCGTAGAAACCATCGCGGTAGAAATATTCCTCATTGTCGACGAAGTAGTAAGTCACGCCCTCGTGCTCGTACTTGTCGATACCGACAAATTTCGTCCGCCATGAAACCGGCACCGAACCGGAATAGACGTGCTCCATTTGATTGCGAATATCTTCTTTGATCGCGCTGAATTTCGGAATGACGACGCGAACGTCAACGCCTTGGGCTTTCAATGCCTTCGGAAGCGAACCGGCAACGTCCGCCAAGCCGCCGGTCTTGCAAAACGGCACTGCCTCTGACGCTACATAGAGAACTTTCATCAGACAATATCCTCCTCGATAAATTTAGTAAACTGCTTTTCGCCGGTTGGGTTCCTCGCCGACGGAAAATTTGGTTGGTTTGATCGACTCGCGGCGGGCGCGAGCCTCCGCCTTCTGCGCTTCCGAACGCGGAGGTCTGCCGCGCCGTTTTGTACGGTTGATTGCAATATTATTCGTCTGCTTTGTCATCAGCTTTCGGTTCGGGTTTGTAACGGAGATAGATCGTTCCGAGCGGCGGGAGTCTCAATTGCAAAGATTGCTCTTGACCATGCCAGCCGTAATCCTGCGTCAACAAATCGCCTTCATTGCGGACGTTGCTGCCGCCGAATTCTTCCAGATCGGAGTTGAATACTTCGACGTACTTGCCTTTTTGCGGCACGCCGATCCGATAATCGATGCGAACTTCCGGCGTAAAGTTGCACACGGCGATCAGATAATCGCTCGAGTCTTTCGCCCGACGAATGAATGCCACGACGCTGTTCTCGTTGTCGTTCGGATCGATCCATTGGAAGCCGTTCCAATCGAAGTCAATCTCCCAGAGTGCTTTGTTATCGCAATAGAACTTGTTCAACGCCGCCGAGTAACGCGACATCTTCGTATGCATGTCATACTGCTCGACGAGATGCCAATCGAGACTGTCGTTTTCGTTCCATTCGATGAATTGACCGTATTCGCCGCCCATAAAGAGCAGTTTTTTGCCCGGGTGTGCGATCCAATATCCGAAGAAGTTCCGCAAGCCCGCGAATTTCTGCCAGTAATCGCCCGGTTGTTTCTCAATCAGCGAGCATTTGCCGTGAACGACTTCGTCATGCGAGAGCGGCAAGACGAAATTCTCGCTGAACGCATACATGAACGAGAACGTGACCTTGTCATGGTTCCATTTGCGATAGATCGGATCGAGGCTCGTGTATTTGAGCATGTCGTTCATCCAGCCCATGTTCCATTTGTAATTGAAACCGAGCCCGCCCATATACACCGGCTTGGTGATCATCGGCCATGCCGAAGACTCTTCAGCCATCATCAATGCCTGCGGATAATTCTCAAACACCGCCATGTTCAGCCGTTTGATGAACTCGATCGCCTCGAGATTGCCGTCGCCGCCGAATTTATTCGGAGTCCATTCGCCTTCCTCGCGTCCGAAACTCAGATACAACATGTTTGCAACGCCGTCGATGCGAAGTCCGTCGATATGGTACTCTTCAAACCAGAACAGCGCGTTCGAGATCAAAAAGCTCAAAACTTCCGTGCGCCCGTAATCGAAATTGATCGTGCCCCAGCCTTTGTTGTCATAGAGTTGCGGATTGTCGGACTCGTAAAGGTTGGTGCCGTCAAACATTCGGAGTCCTTCGTCGTTTTTGCAGAAATGCCCGGGAACCCAGTCCATGATGATGCCGATGCCGTTTTCATGCGCCTTCTCGACGAAATAACGGAAGTCATTCGGCTCGCCGTAACGGCTCGTCACCGCGTAATAGCCCGTCGTCTGATACCCCCAAGAACCGTCAAACGGATGCTCCGTCAAGGGCATGAACTCGATATGCGTATAATTCATGTCTTTGACGTATTTGATCAACTGATCGGCGAGATCCCGGTAAGAGAGATAATCCTTCGTCTCGGGATTGCGACGCCACGAACCGGCATGCACTTCGTAAATGAGCATCGGCTTCTCGTAAGATGCCTTCCGCTTCTTCTCTTCCATATACGCGCCGTCTTTCCACTCGTAGCCCTCGAGTTTGTAAAGGCGGGAAGCGGTGAGCGGTTTGCGCTCCGCGTAGAAACCGTACGGATCGGCTTTGAGAATGTGCGGTCCGCCCCATTGCGGCTCGATCGCGTATTTGTAGACGTCGCCGACTTTGAGCCCTTCAATAAAGATCTCCCAAGTCTCGCCGTCCTGACAGCGGATCATCTTGTGCCGACGCGTATCCCACTGATTGAAATCGCCGACGACGCTGACTGATTTTGCATTTTTCGCCCAGACTGCAAAACGAACGCCCTCTTTGCCGTCCTGCTCGACGAAGTGTGCACCGAGCATTTCGTAAGCGCGATAGTTCGTGCCTTGATGAAACAGATGGAAATCGAATTCACTGAGATTGGATGTTTTCATTGAATCATCTCCCTTCAGATCGATCAAAAGGAATTAAGAAATCATGACCGGTTTGATCTGCCAAATCTCGCTGGCATATTCGTCGATGGTTCTGTCGGACGAGAAGCGTCCGGAGTTGGCAATGTTCATTGCCGCCATTCGCAACCACGCCGGTTTATCCTGATACAGAGTATTGATCCGCTCGTGCGCCTCGATGTAAGCATTGAAGTCTTTCAGAATGAAAAACTCATCATTGCCCTGCAGGAAGTAATCAAACAGCGATTGGAAATTGCCGAAAGTGCCGTCCGTAAACTTATTCATCACCGTGCGAACGTTGTGGTTGGTATTGTACTCGTTCCAAGCGGAATAAGTTCCCGTCGCGTAGTAACGAAGCACTTCGCCCGCCTTCAGACCGAAGATGATGATATTGTCATCACCGACCGCGTCGCGAATTTCGACATTTGCTCCGTCGAGAGTTCCGAGCGTGATCGCGCCGTTCATCATGAATTTCATGTTGCCGGTGCCGGAGGCTTCTTTTGATGCAGTCGAGATTTGCTCGCTGACGTCCGCCGCCGGATAAACGATCTCGCCGATCGACACGCCGAAGTTCTCGATGAAGACCACCTTCAGCAGATCATTGATCGATTTGTCATTGTTAATCTTGTTTGCAACGGCAAGGATCAGCCGAATCGTTTCTTTTGCAATGAAGTAGCCGGGAGCCGCCTTGCCGCCGAAAATGTAAGTTGTCGGAAGCGGTTTGTAACTCGGATCGTTTTTCAGCTTGTTATACTGGTACATCACGTGCATGATATTCATCAGTTGCCGCTTGTAAGAATGAATGCGTTTGACTTGAATGTCGAAAATCGTATCGGGATTGGTAATAATTCCGGTGTGCTTTTTGATATATTCGGCGAGCCCTTCCTTGCGAAGATGTTTGATTTTGCCGAGTTCGGTCAAAAATGCCTTGTCGTCGACGGAATCATTGAGCAGATCGAGCTGTTCCGGATGACGATGCCAACGACGACTGCCGATTGCGGCGTCAATCAGATCCGCAAGCTCCGGATTTGCGCCCATCAACCAACGACGATGCGTGATGCCGTTCGTCTTGTTGTTAAACATGCGCGGAGCATATTCATAGAACGGTTTAAGCGTCGTCGATTTGAGAATGTCGGAATGAATTTTCGCAACGCCGTTGACAGAGTGCGAGCCGACGATCGCGAGGCGAGCCATGTGAACTTCGCCGTGCTCGATGATCGAAAGCTCGTGCACCTTCTCCTCATTGCGCGGATAACGCGCGCGAACGTCTTCAAGATGCCGACGATTGATCTCGTCGATGATCATGTAAATGCGCGGCAACAGTGCTTTGAACATGTCAATCGGCCAGCGTTCGAGTGCTTCCGGCAGGATCGTGTGGTTCGTGTAAGCAATCGTATTTTTCGTGATCGCCCACGCTTCATTCCACTCGAAGCCCTCTTCGTCGATCAGAATACGCATCAGCTCCGCGACGCAAAGCGCGGGATGCGTGTCGTTGATATGGATTGCAACCTTCTTGTCAAAATCATGCAAATTCATGTCCGTGCGCTTGTAATGACGAACAATACTTTGCGTGCCGGCGGAGACCAAGAAGTACTCTTGAATGAGACGCATGCGGCGTCCGTCGAAATTGCTGTCGTCGGGGTAGAGATAATTCGTAATGCTCTCGACAAAGTTACGGTAGTCATTCTTCGCGCGCATTTGTTCTTGTGTCAGCATTCCGTAATCGGAAAAATCGCGGTTGACTTCAGCGTTCCAGAGTCGGAGATTATTGACGGTTTTGTTGTGATAGCCGACAATCGGCACATCGTACGGAACCGCCATGACGATCATCGCATCTTCATGGACGAGTTTCAGCGAGCCGTCCGGCTGTTCTTTCATGTAAGCGTTGCCGTTGAATTTGACATTGATTGCTTTATCCGGTTTGCGATATTCCCAAGCAAAGCCGTCTTTCAGCCAATTGTCGGGAATTTCAACCTGTTGTCCTTGGATCAATTTCTGCTCGAAAAGTCCGTACTGATAGCGAATACTGCAACCATGCCCGGGCAGACGATGCGCGGCGAGCGAGTCAATAAAGCATGCCGCGAGGCGTCCGAGACCGCCGTTGCCGAGTCCTGCGTCGGGTTCTTCTTCGATTGCGTCCGAAAGATGCAGATCGAGATCCTCGAGCACTTCCGAAACCGCCTCTTCGATACCGAGATTGATCAAGTTGGATTTGAGCAACCGCCCCATCAGGAATTCAATCGAGAAGTAGTAAACCTGCTTCTCTTGACGCTCCATATATGTGCGGTTGGTTTTGATCCAGTTTTCGGAGATAATCTGCTTCGCGACGGCTGCTACGGTTTTATAGATCTCGTTCATCGGCAACTCGTTGATATCACGACCGAACATAATGTGCGCAGAATTAATAAAACGGACCTTCAGATTCTCTTTAAGTTTTTCGTACTCTTTGCTGCGAATTGCTTTATTGTCTTTTGGTACCGGCAAGCAAATCACTCCTTTTGAATATTACTGTGTGCCGACAGTCGGAGGCGAACCCCCGACTGCCTGCACTTTTTATGCGCCGTTTCATGATTAAGCGGCGAGGTCGATTGTTGTCAATCGGCGATCAGATGCGGACGTTTTTACCGACGATGAACGGATATGCTTCCGCGCCTTTGAGCCAGCGGTTCTTCGAGATGATGACGTTCTTATCCGCAATGACGTTCTCGACGCGAGCTCCGTCACCGACATCGCAACGCTGCATGAGAATGCAATCCTTGACGACGGCATCTTTGCCGACTTTCACGCCGCGGAAGATGATCGAGTTCTCGACCGTGCCGCGAATGATGCAACCGTTTGCAATGAGAGAATTTTTGACGTTTGCGGTTGCCTTGTACTGAACCGGCACTTCGTCTTTGACTTTCGTGAAGATCGGATGCTCTTTGCCCATGAAAATCTCTTCCCAGACTTCGGGTTTAAGCATTTCGCGGCTTGCCTTGTAGTATTCTGCCGTCGAGTTGATGTGCGCGACGTAGCCTTTATGCTCGTAAGCACTGATCTTGTGTTCGGAAGCATGACGAATTATTCCATCAATCGTGAAATCTTGTCCGCCGCGCTCATAAGTTGAACGAA
>CALGGX010000140.1 GCA_937916025.1 uncultured Selenomonadales bacterium | reverse complement strand
GCCCGCGAACGGATCGAGCACTTCGGGCGGCTTGCCGTCCGTCGACGCCATGATCTCTTCTCTCGCGCGATTCAACACGTCTGCATTCGACGAATTCTCCCACCGCACGAGCTCTTCGATCAACTTAAACAGTTTCTCGCGCTTGACGTTCTGCAATTCGACGGTCGGATAAAGATCGGGGCGGGAGCTCGGATCGTCGACAAGAGACGCGAAAAGCACGGCGCGCGCGGTTGCGAGCGGACGTCGCGCCCACCACAAATGTAATGTCGACGGGTGCCCGTGGCGAATGGATTTCTCTCGCGCGGACGCTTCGTTGATCGCTTCGAGCGGCAGGGCGACTTCAATCAGTTTTTTGCGCATGAAAATTCGCCTCTCAATCTTCGTAATTCAGCCGTTCGGGTTTGCCGACTCCCTTCGCCGGTCCGTTACTCTCAATATCTTTAATCAAAACATTGATACGTTTAAGCGTCTTGCGATCTTCAGTCTGCCAAGCAACGTATTCGTCAAAACCTTTTGAGCTGAAATGCTTATGCATCTGCGTTTTCCTCCATGTTTTTTGCAACGGGATGCATTTCGTCGAAACGCCGCTTGAGTTCGACGATGTATTTTGCATTGTTGACGGCCGAATAGAGATTTTTGGTTTTGAGTTCTTCAACAAAGTACTTCCACTCTTCAGGCGAGAGAGTGATGGTGTCGACGCCCGGGATTTTGTCGTCAATCGGAACGGGAATTTTAACGGGCGGCGTAACGAGCCGATCAACAAATTGCTTGATTGCTTCATCAACGGTTTTTGAAATGAAAACCGCCAACTCGGGTGTCACTTCGATCGATTTACTTTGTTCTTCTTTCTTTTCGACAATCGTTTCGGTCGTCGGAATGAAGTTCGGCGTTTCATTGATCATTTCTGAAGTTTGCATAATGCACATCTCCCATCAGTCAACGTTTTTGTGTTTCATTCGCCGCTCGAGAAAAAAATCCTGCCGCTTGCAAAAATTCGTTCTCGACTGTAAAATGCAATCGATGGGAGGTCATTCGATTGAAGAAACAGGAATATGATCGCGTGTACAATTTTAATCCGGGCCCGGCGACGTTGCCGCTCGAGGTTCTGAAAGAAGCGCAATCGGAAATGCTGAATTTTGACGGCACGGGCATGTCGATCATGGAGATCAGTCACCGCTCGGAGCCGTACGAGCGCATGCACAATCAAACGAAGGCGGACATTCTCGAGCTGATGGGGCTCGGCGACGATTACGAAGTGCTGTTCATTCAGGGCGGCGCGTCGTTGCAATTTGCGATGATCCCGATGAATTTCGCTTCGGCGGAGCGCAAGGGCGCATACATCTTGTCGGGAACATTTTCGTCAAACGCATACAAAGAGGCGGCGAATCTGGGCGTCGGATCGATCGCGGCTTCGAGCAAAGACGGCGGCTTCAGACATGTTCCGACGCAAGCCGAGATCAAAATCGAGCCGAACTCGGCGTATCTTCATATCTGCAACAACAACACAATCTACGGCACGGAGTTTCATTACATCCCGCGCGTTGATGTACCGCTGATTGCGGATATGTCGAGTGACATGTTGAGTCGTCCGCTCGATTTTTCGAAGTTTGCCTTCATCTACGCGGGCGTGCAGAAAAATCTCGGTTCGGCAGGCGTAGTGATCGTGGTAGCGCGCCGCTCGATGATCGAAAACAGCCGCGCGGAACTGCCGACGATGCTTCGGTACGACACGTTTCTGAAGAAGAATTCGCTGTACAACACGCCGCCGTCGTGGAGCATTTACATGGTCGGCAAAGTCGTGCGTTGGATCAAAACACAGGGCGGGCTTTCGGAAATGTCGAAACGGAATTCGGCAAAAGCGACGCTGTTGTATGATGCGATAGACAACTCGGACGGATTTTATGTCGGGCATGGGGAGCCGTCGAGCCGCTCGCTGATG
>CALGGX010000139.1 GCA_937916025.1 uncultured Selenomonadales bacterium | reverse complement strand
TGGAGTTCAGACGTGTGCTCTTCCGATCTCTAATAATGCGGAGTGCTTGCCTGCGGCTTCACCGAATTTTGCGATAGCGTCTGCGAGATTGTCGTTCGACTTTGCCAGCTTGTCAACAGCACTCTTGCCGGTCGTCGCCATCCAAATGCAACAAACAATCGGAAAGGCGATCGTGCCAACTGCTTTTGATATCAATTCAAATTCATCCATGATGACTCCCAACCTCCTTTTTGATGACCGTATTCGTTTGTTTCACGTCGGGCAATCCAACTAAACAGCTGATATTTATTCAGCTGTACAAAAAATTCGCATCAAAAAACGGTAAAACAGGGAATAACGCCTTGATTTTGACGCGGGTCTTGATTAAAATAAGTCCAACTCGTCGATGCTGATCTTTTGGCGACAGATTGGAAATATTGATTATCGGTACGAACAGGGGAACGCGTGGCTATTGTGTAACATTCCGCCGAACGCGTTCCGTACATAAAATGAAAATAGATGATCCGGTTGAGAGACTGGAAGTAATCGTATTGCGCTTGTTTCGATGCTTCGTAAGTATTTGCATTTCTCACGTTGCCGACAAACTCATAAACAGATGGAATAAAAATCTTCTCGGAAGTAGCAGTAACATTAGCCTCAGAGGTAGAGGCATTACCGGTGTTGTCGGTGTATTTGGTGACATTGCCGACAACAGCGCGCCATTCCGCAGGTAAAGCATTGAAGAAATTAGGCATAACAGTTTGTTTCATGATACTGCTATTCCAGCCGCCCGCATTAGACAATTCGTAGCCGAATATAAACCAGTTGCCGACGTATCTCTGCAGATGGCAAGAGTGGTAGAATAAGCACCGCCTGTTTCCAAAGCGGCGTTGTGATCGAAACCAATAATGACGGCGCGCCAAGTTTCGTTGTTGAAGGAAAGATCATCAGAAACAGTGCCGTTGAGTACGATGTCGAAAGTATCGCCGACACTGTAATGTTGCGTGTGAGTACCGGCTCTGGTACGTTGAAGAAGAAGTCCGGGCTCGGGATCGCCGACGGAATATTGATGTGCAACAGCATAAGTAGTGCCGTTGTGTCGAACGCGAATATCAGAAGCATCAGAGTCGGAAGTGTCGACGAGAGGCGCATAAACGGTCGCGCCGTTATCGTTGATCGAGAGATAAGGTTGCTCGCCGATATCGTCCGTGGAAGTATATAGACAGCAGTTAAGAGTCGCCCCGTTTTTGACGTAATGAAGGGATTTGGAATACTGAGACATAGCGCACCTCCTAAGCCAGCCAAACAGCACGTTCTGAGTTGGAAGAAATGCTCGGCAAAATCAACTCCGAGAGGCTGACACTCAAAACGCCGTTGGAAATGGCGAGTCCCGCGCCGATCTTTACACAACCGAGAGTATTGCTTGACGCGACCGGAAGAGAATCAATGCCGCCACCGGAAACAGTCTGCCAAGAACCGTCGCCGCACAGAAACTTCGTTGTGTCGGAAGTGGTCGGCGCAGGAACCAAACCGGAAGAACCTGAAACAATCGAAGTCGCTCCCGTGAATGTTCCGATTGTATTGCAGGATTGTACAGAGAACTGCTCCGACAATGCGTCGGAAAACAATTCGAGTGCCGTTTTCAATCCGCCGAGATTAATCGACTTCATCGGATTAGCGTCTTGCCGCCTCCAATTTTTACCACCCCCGACGAGTTAATGGTTGCAGGCTCAGTTAACTGCAATCTGAAATCGGAAGAATCGTTATCGGCATCAAAAGAGACGATGGGAAAATCTCCGGTGGCATATTGACTCTCATAGAAATTAAGTCTGAAATCAATAGTAAAGTCGTTTGCTCCGAGCGTTATTGTCGGGCTCGTCAAACAACAATCGGAATTGAACCAAGCGCAATTGCCGGAGAATCCGTTCTCGTCACACTTTCATCGAAGTGCAAAAGCATTGCTGTATAATCCATTCAAAAATCACTCCTTTCCGGAACGCAAAAGGCACCACCGAAATTGGCAGTGCCTCGCGTTGGTTGTTTTGAGTCGCCTTAGAAAAACAGACCACTGATATCGTCGTCAGAGATGGTATCATTTCCGACCGCTTGTTGAATGGTCTGAGAAGAGAGGCTGATGGTGCCGTTCTGAATCTGAAGCCCCGTCCCGATCTTGACGACGCCCGCTTCGAGAGAAGTGGCGACAGGCAATACAGCACTGAGCATCGTGCCGCTCGCATCGATGTAACCCTGCTTGCCGATGAATGTATCATTATTGAGGCTGTCCTGCGCCGTTTTGAATGTGCTTAAGTTCATCAGAGAAATCATAGTTGTGTCAGACATTATTTAATCGCTCCTTTCAATCAGCTGTTGGAAAACAATTCTTCAATATCGGAATTGCTTGCGTAAGACAGACTGATGGTGCCGTCGGTGGCGAAATTGATGCCCGTGCCAATTTTTACAACGCCGGTAGTGGAATCTGTGGCGGTAACAGTCGTTGCCGCAGTGAGATCGGTCAATTTGGCATAAGTCGATGAGAATGTGTTGCCGTCGGCATCTTTGAGTGCTCGATCGGCAGTCGAGACGGCATTGTTGACGGGAATGAAGCGCGAGCCCGACCAGCGGTAAGTACCATCGATAGTAGCATCAAGATCAATGTAAATCTTATCCTTCTCGCCCGCAACAAGTGCGCTGCCACGTGTGCCGTCGCTGTCGAGATAAAAGAGTGACGTATCGGATTCGGCGTTGTAAACGACGTGAACGTCGACGACATCATCAACGTAGCTGGGCAATTTGTCTGCTTTGATTTTGGTAGTCAGAGTGTCGACGTATTCGGAGCCTTGCAAGTATCGCCCGTCATTGAAAGTCACGAATTGGTTTTTGAAAGTCTGAAGATTGCCGAAGTTCACAAGAGTAGTATTGCTGGCCATGGTTTAAACATCCCTTCTTTGATGTAAATCGACGTAAAAACGTCCGTTGCTGCGCTGGAGTTCGGAGCGCGGGATTTCGATAACGACAGTGTTCGGATCACCGTGCTTAGGACGCGGCGGAGGCGGCGGTAAATGCGGCGGGTGCCTATCGTCAAAGTATCCGCCATCGGGATCGGGATCGAACGTTCGATAGTAAGGTGGCGGCGGTGGTTGATGCGGGAATGAATGTCTCCGTCTCTGCAGATCATGATAGTAATCGACAGCAGAAGTAGAACCGCCGCTCGAACCTGCCCCCGCGCCGGACGAAGAACTTCCGCCCGTCGAATATCCGGTGCCGGTTGAGGAACTGCCGTCGGACGTACCAATCGAATCGCCGCTGCCTGAAGTGCTGCCGCTCGAAGCGGAAGTCGTGAATGGTAATACCGCCAATGTGCAAGTACCGTTACCGCTGAATTTCCGCGCGTACACCGCCTGCTCAATGGTCACGAGCGCGAACGGTCGTAACACTAAGCCTTGCGTGTCGGTGTTGTCGGAGATTTCAATGTTGGCATCGTTGGATACGTTTTGAATGATGCCGCCCGTCTCCTTGAGTTTTACGTATTTTGCGGCGGCAAAAAAAAAAATCCCCTTGCGGGGCTCAGAGTGTTTTGAAAATGTTCGCATTGAGCTTGAATCGAAATGGCTTCGCCTTGATCAAAGTCAGATGCTCGGGCGGCATGGCATCTAGTCGGCTGCGAATAGTGTTACGCGATTTACCTGTAAGCGCGACGAGTTCCTTCAATGTTAAGCCGTAGCCGTAAAACGAAGAAGTCTGAAGCAGTAACACATACAATTTCCGAATGAGCGGTTCATTCGGCACGACGGGCAGAAGTAGATTGGACAATTTGTCGAGCTGGTTCAGCTTGCGTTTTAAAACATCGCTGACGTTGTCAAACGTTGCGGCAATGAGAGATACAAACTCGGTGATGAAAGGTGTCAAGTCGCCACAATTGATTTCCGCGTCAGTGAGCTTGAACAATTCGTAGTACTGCTTGAGATTTTTTTTGAGTATGTATGACAGTCGAAGCGCGACGATGAAATGAAATCGCTTGGCAAGAAAGTATGAGACGATGAATCTGCCGGTGCGTCCGTTACCGTCATAGAACGGATGAATATAGGCGAAGGCGTAATGAAAAATCGCAAGCCTGATGAGCAAGGGCATTTTTTCGTCGTAAAGGATATGCAAAGCGGCGTTCATAGCCGAAATGATGTTTTCCTCCGGAAACAGCCCGCGATGAATTGTTTTACCACTTGCCGAAGAAATGTCGACTGAACCGGCGCGAAAAATTTTGCCGTCCAATTTGTTGCTTGGCGCGGCGCGTAAAACCTCGTCATACGTGAAAGTATTGTAAAAAATTCTGATGTCGATGCAAGTGTCAAATGCAATATCCCTGCCATCGACGAGATTGTTGTATCGATTAATGATACCGGCAAAGCGCGCCGAGCTTGAGGCTTGCTCAAAAGTCTCGCGAAGTTCTTGCCGTGTACTCTGAACGCCTTCTATGTCGTTGGTCGATTGAATTTCTTCAATGACGTTGAAACGCGCAAACTGTTGAAGAACGATCGGCGGTACCCGCAACAGCAATTTTGACAGAGATTCGTGCTGAGAGTACACGTCTTCAAGTACATTGACAAGTTCCGCAGTATAGCAGAAGAATGCAGGAAACTCTTTCTTGCGATTGAATTGACGAATGGAAAAATCGAGATGTTTGGTAAAAGGCGCATTGACTGAATACGCATTAAAGATTGACGGCAGAGATATTCAAGAGGCTATGCAAATGGCAATCGATTGCCTTGCCGGATATATCTACTCAGAGAATAAAGACGGGCACGTTCTGCCGCCGCCAACGTCCATCGATGAAATTGATCTTCATTGCGAAGACGATGAAAACAGAGAGTATGAAACGGCTTTCGTCAATGTGATTTCTGTTGATGTTGAAGAATACGCGAGGAAGCATTTTGAGAAGTCCGTCCGTAAGTCTCTCACTATTCCCAAGTGGCTTAACGACAAAGCAGTTGCACGCGGCATTAATTTTTCAAACATTCTCCGGCGCGTTCTGATTGCGGAACTGTCTTAATCAGCGCATCACTCGCTCCGCCATTGCAATCCGTTTCTTCTGAATATCCATTTGTCGACGCAAGCGTGTATCGCTGTCAAACCGTTGATCCGTCAACACTTCCCACTCCGACTTCGCCAATTTCGACATTGCTTTTTGCGAATTCTTCATTCGCGCGTACAACGTCGGATTGAATCCCTCCGGCTTCTGTTTCGTCTGCTTGTATTCGTTGAAGAGTTTCGTCTGTTCGTCAAACTCATCGTAGTACTCCGACAAGATGCGCGGATTTTTGTAAGGCGTTCTGAACAAACCGCCGATGATCGGAGCATCAGACCACGTCGCATTCACCGCACGACTGCCCGTCGCCCAATCCATCACCGCCAATGCACTGCGACCGAAGCCTGCCGTGTAGCCCGTCAGGAAGTGCTCGACTTTCTTCGGCGACAAGCCCGTCGTCTCGCCAATATATTTCGCCAGCCCCGACGTATGCCCGTCAAATTGCATGTGCTCAGGCAATTTCTGTTGAGACTGCAACACAATCGGCGCGTTGTAGAACATATTGTAATTCGCAATGCACTCGAAGATCGGCTTTAATGCCGTCGGCGCGATATCGGGCATTTCATTTTCAATTGCCAGCCGCAACTGCTTGAATGACTTCGGATCATTGTTGTACGTCCAATTCAGGAAACTCTCCGTCGCGTTCGACACCAATCTGATGCCGAAGTCCATGCCTTTCGGCACGCGAATATCCTCGCCGAGCAACCAGTAATTCTCCTTCTCCCACGGTTGCACATCTTTCTTGTACCAATCCTCATCGTGATTGAACATGAACGTCAGCAATGCAGGTAAGAAGCCCGCAATCATCAATCGGAACATTGCGCCTTGCCACTGTCGACTCACATCTTTTTCTTTTGAAAATGCCTTGCGCGGATCGAACGTCCGACAAAACTTGTCAATGCCCTGCAGATGCGCATTCGCAAATGCCGTGAAATTGTTCCATTCTCGGCTCGCCTTGCCGCCGCGCGCGAAGTCCATCAAATCCCGACTCTCCAATGCCGCCGTCACCAAATCGCCGTACTCCATTCGACCGCCGCGTTCCGCTGCCAATTTGTTTTTCACCTTCTCGAACATCGCAATCCGTGTGCCGAGCTCCGAATACTCGCCGAGCAGTTGCATCAACTTGCCTATTCCCTTGAGAGACTGATACTGTTTGTATTTGCCTTTCGTCAGCCGATCTAGCGAGCCCTCGGCGTAATTGCTAAAGGAACGCATCTTGACTGCCACGCAACAAATTTCTAATCGCGAAGTTCGGATTGTACACCGTCGCCAAATTGCGCAGGATCATCGTGCCGCTACGCAAAAACCGTCCGAACCATGTCATTTGCGGGATTGTCATTTGATTGACTGCCTTAGCCACTGCCGGATCAGTCTGCAGATATTTCTTTCGACCGCCTTCGAAGAACGTTATCGTCGTCCGATCGTCCGGCTTTTTGTTGCTCACTTCGTCAATGAGTTCGCCGACGCCTCCCGTCCGCGCCAAATTCGCCAACAGCAGTTTTGCCTTATTCTTGCTCGCGCGCTTGACCATGTCATAAGTGTTCCTCACTATCGACTGCAACGGATTTATCACGTCACGGCTCGAGCCCGTCATGTGTTTCAAGCTGTCTCCGAACGTGATTTCTTCGTTCTCCTCGAACACGCGAAACAGCGGCACGTAATTCTTCCAACTCGACAGCATCTCATAATATCGCGCATTGCTTATCACCCCTGCGTCTTTCAAGATCGCCATCAGCGTATTCGAGAACCGCACCAAATCCTGCTGTGATTTGCCGTATTTGCCTTCGTGTTCTGCTATAACCGCATCGCAATCTTCTTCGCTTACCGGCGTGCTCATCAGTGTTCTCTCCACCGTCGCCTCGATCTCTTCCGAAGTCATCTTTGAAAACGCTGAATTCGGATCTTCGGCAAGCATTCTCGCAAACTCCAATTTCTCCGCTCGATCTTTCTTATTCTTCTGATGAATGTCTTTGATGTGTTTGACCATCGCGAAGGTCGTAAATTCCTTCAACACCTGCTCATTGTCTATCGCTCCGATCTCTTCGAGAATCATCTCTAGTGTTTTGAAGTCGCGGAATTTCACATCCGGATAATATTGTTGCAGTGCCGCGACTGCCTTCGCATCGCCTTCGATCATCTCTTTCGCATTGCCCGCCATTCCTCGATAATTTCGCAATGCCACGTACGGATTGAATTCATTCGTAACCTTCTGCCCCTGTTTCTGCTCGACTGCCTTGACCAACTCGTCCACCGGCGACAGTTCCTCGATGAATTGGTTGTAGCCGTTTTGATACGCTTCTTTGATCGCGGGAATGACGCCCTTCGGCGGCTTTTTGTCTTGTATCTTCATCGTCGCGCGCTCGTATGCTGTCGACTGAGTCCATTTCTGCATGATGTATTGCGCCTCGAGCAATTGATCGGCTATTCCGGTGTTCTCGCGCATTGCCTTCTGAAACGCCTTCGCCTCTGCCGATTCGTCATTCGGCGCGCCCGTCATTATCCATTTCGCTATGTAATTGTTCATTGCCTTCGACGGACTCAGTGAGAGTCGCTTTGCTATCACGCCGCCGCACTCCGGCAATATTGTTTCAAAGTCATACGCGTCGCGCGAGCGGATCACTTTCTTCAATTCATCCGTCACTACTTCGACGCTTTCATCGAGCTTGCCGAAGTATATCTTCATTCCCGTCAATTCTTCGAGAGTGTGTTTCAAGGCATGATGCAGAGGCTCACTCCCGCGTCGATTGCCCGTCAACCAATTCGATATGCGTTGCTTCAATGCGGCTGTGCTGTTGTCTTCACTGCCGATTATGTTCGATATATGCCCCTTGATTTTGTCGCCGACCGAGCGATTATCGACCGAATACTTCACTTCATTCTTGCTGTCTATCTCAGCTTGATTCTTTAACTCCGCAAGCCCGTCTTTTTGCACCATTGAAAAAGCACCCCTGTCGGAGTGCTTCGCCTCTTCGTTATATAACTTTTGAAAGTGCTCAAATGCCGCGCGCCTGCCGCCGCTCACCACTCGCGATATCCCGCGCGCATCTTCGCCTTCCATTCCTCCGGATGCAGGTACGGCTCGAGTGCCGCGTCCGCGAGGGCTTCCATTTCCTCTCGTGTTGCCTGCGGATCGAGTTTCAGCCCCAACTCTATGAACTCCTCTCTGTCCCGCGTTTCCGACCAATCGTTTAACATTTTCTTTTCCGATTCGGTTAGCATCACTTATTCCTCCTTGGGATACTCCAACTCGTCCGCCATTGCTTCGGCTTCCGAGCGACTGATCGTTGGCATCAATTGCATCGTCAATTCGATATACTCGTTCCTGTTGCGTGTTTCCGACCATTTGTCGAAAAGCTCGAGCTCGGATTCGTTCGTCATTATCGAAACACCTCCGCGCATACTCTATCTTGACTGCCCAAAAATTTTTATACTTCTCGTTCTGCTGAATCGTATTAGAATGATATTGAATAAGCATATCTCGAATATATGGCAACATATCTCTTGCCTCGTCGCGTGCGATCGGATCGCTCATCTTCGACAGTTCAACATGCTCTCCAATCTCTTTCGACACCGTCTCCGCGACCATCTTCATTATGCCTTCATTAAGGTACTTCTCGAAGACGCGCTCACTCAAATTATCGTCGTTTCGCGCCGCCCTGTCAACTTGCATCGAATATTTTTCCGTCGCCGAAGGCAGTGCGCGCCCGTCTGCCAATTCCAACGCACGTGTCCGACTGTTATACCTGAATATCTTATTGCCGTCGCCATCTACCAGATTACGCGCCATTGCTCCGAATTCTTCATACATCTTGTTGCGTTGATCTGTTGTCAAGCCCATCGTCGGTTTATGGAAGGCATCGGTAAATCTGTCGAGCATATCCTTCAACCACGCAACGAGCCGCTCCGCCAGCGTCCGATCTTTTTTCGATACCGCCTTCAGCATTCCCGTTCGTCGCGCCGTCTCCGACATTGCGTCCATTATCATTTCGTCGGCAAGCGCGTCATCCGTCAAATTCGCTCGACCTGTCTCGCGCCTATAATTGTCAATCTGAGCATCTGTTATGCCGAGTGAGTTTTTCAATGCGTCAAACAACGCGCGATTGTTTTCTGCCAATGCGTGCCCTGCCTCATGCCAGAACGTCCAACCCGCACTCATATTCCCATCCGCATTGATGTACAAAATCCCGTTCGCATACGCTCCGTGCACATTCTTATTCTTATTGCGGAAGAAAACAACCGGTGCCCCGAGCCGTGTCCAGAAATTGATTATCTCGCGTTGCCGGTCATTCAACTCATCCGGCGCAAGGAAACTGTCGGGCGTAATCGATTCCGCTCCTTCGCCGCGCCGCGACCATTTGTCGAGCACTTTGATCGCCTTGTCGTCGAACACCACGTAGCAACGCCCGTCCCTAAAACCGTCATACGTAATGCCGCGCACGCCTTCTTCGCGCAACGCCAGACTTGCCTCTTTCGCGCTCCCCAGTTTCTTCATCAGATTTTGGTAAAATTCCCAACCGTTCTCGCCCGATTCGATGCCTTCTGCGGCTGTCAACCTTGCAATCGCATCACGTATTCGCTTGGGCTGTTCCGATATCTTCTTCTGCTCGTCCAACATCACGCCGCGAACCGGTATATCAACCTTAAACAGTCTGCCCGGTGCTTCGATGTTGATATCCTTCGTCAGCTCCTTAAACCAATCAATTACCCGCGCTTTTGTCTCTTCGCTGTAATCATCCTCGTCGTCAATTTCATCCCGCTCCCATTCCTGTATTGATTTGATTGTTGCGCGCTTGTCATACGATACTTCATAGTTCTCCAACGCCGCGATTTTCAGATTGCGTTCGTCAAACGGCATAGCCCAATCATCATCAAGCTCTACAAGTATATCATTCAGCGATTTATCGCCGACCATTACCTCACTCGCATCGGGATATTTAAAATTTCCGCTCAGACGTTTTCGGTAGTTCTCCGAAATTCTTCGACTTGCCGCGAAGTACAAGCCCCAGCCGTGCACTTGCGCGCCTTCTCCCGTGCCGATCGCATCCAACGTAAATTTATCAAATTTGTGCGGACTGCCATGATACGCTATCGAGAACTTGAATTGCGGATTGTTTAGATTCTGCAAATGTTTGACGAGCGTCGCGCGCCCATCTGAGCCCGGCATTTCGACATGTCCGTCGCGAACTCTGCCGCCCAACTGCGCGATGACATTCGCCACTGCCTCATTCTTCGCCGCGTCGTCGAGTGCGGCGTCTGTCCATTCTTCCTTGCCATTGCTCGTTCGACTCTTTAACTCTGCAGGCTTGTCCAATTCGCTCTCTACGGCGGTTTTTTTATTACTCGAATACTTCGCGCCCGTTGAAAAAGCACCCGCACGGTGCTCAATATCTGTTGTCGGCAATGCACGTCCGTCTGCAAGCTCCAACGTCCGCG
>CALGGX010000138.1 GCA_937916025.1 uncultured Selenomonadales bacterium | reverse complement strand
ACGATGACACCCGCCTGATTTTCTATAGTACTTTTTACGTGTTCCTGAATATTGAAAGCAACTTCAGGGATCCTTTGGCCGTATTTTACTATCACGTAGATATCCACGGTGGTGATCCCCGATCGCGTTACGACTTTTACGCCTTTGGAAAGATTCGTGCGGCCGAGGACTTCGGCAATGCCTCCTGTGAATCCGCTGCTCATGCCCGCAACGCCTTCCGTTTCCATAGCTGCAACACCGGCGATCACCGCAAGGGCTTCGTCGGTTACTGCCATCTCATCGTTTTCGTTTATGTAGTCGTAGCGTTCTGCCATTATCTTCCCGCGTCCGTCCGATCTTAACGCCGGACAAGTGTAAATTTATTTTCCTGCCGCGGCTGTTTGCGGCAATCAGTTTCATTCGACGCACGCACGTCACCGAAGAGGAGGGCTGAACGATGGATCTCAATTCATTATGGTTTTTGCTGATAATGGTTTTGTTCACCGGCTTCTTCATTCTCGAGGGCTTTGATTACGGCGTCGGCATGCTCCTTTGCGGGCGAAACAATTACGAGCGGTCGATGCTCATTCGCTCGATCGGTCCGGTCTGGGATGGCAACGAAGTTTGGATGATCACCGCCGGAGGAGCAATGTTCGCGGCGTTTCCTCACGTCTACGCGACGATGTTCAGTACTTTTTACATCGCGCTGTTTCTGATGTTGCTCGGTTTGATCTTCCGAGGTGTGGCGTTCGAGTTGCGCGGCAAATATCCTTCGCAGGATTGGCGAAACGGTTGGGATTGCGCAATTTTCTTCGGCAGTTTCATTCCCGCGCTGTTGTGGGGCGTTGCCGTCACGAATTTACTGCAGGGACTTCCGATCAACGCGCAGATGCATTACCTCGGACACTTTTCCGATCTGTTGAGCCCCTACACCGTCGTCGGCGGTTTGACGTTCGTGTTCGTGTTCATCTTCCATGGCGCGGCATTTTTATCGCTGAAGCTCGGCGATGAAGGAATGCTTCTCGAGCTCCGCCGCTCGTCGATCAAGTTCGGATTGATCGCCGCCGTTCTCTACGTGTTGATGATCGGCATGACGCTCACTTCGACAGATGTTTTGGCGACGAAGGGCTTCGGCGGCGTCAGTCTGTTTGCAAGCGGCGCGCTCTGCTTTTTGATCGCAATCAAATCGATGTATGACGGGCGGGCGTTCTCGTCGTTCGTATTCACGACGATGGCAATTGCTTCGACGGTCGTGCAATTCTTCATTGCGCTGTTTCCCCGGCTCATGGTGTCGAGCCTCAATCCGGAATGGAGTTTGACGATCTACAACGCGGCATCGACGCCGCACACGCTGATGATCATGACGGGCGCGGCGGTCGTGATGGTGCCGGTCGTTCTGATATATCAGGCGTGGACGTATCGACTTTTCAAAGAGCGCATCACCCGCGCGGACTTGAAACATTGATTGACAATCGACAATCGATAATGGATAATAAGAGGAGCATGCCGCCGGTGTGCTCCATTAATTTTTTTTCGACAAGGGAGAGAATGTTTTTGGATTTGAGCAAAGAATTGGGCGTGAACGAGCAGACGCCGAAAGAAATAGTAACCGAACTCGATAAACACATCATCGGTCAGACGGAAGCAAAACGCTCGGTGGCAATCGCGCTGCGCAATCGCTGGCGGAGCCGCCGGTTATCCTCGGACATGCAAGATGATGTCATTCCGAAAAATATATTGATGATCGGCTCGACGGGCGTCGGCAAGACGGAGATCGCTCGGCGATTGGCGAAATTGGTCAAAGCTCCGTTCATCAAAGTCGAAGCAACGAAATTCACCGAAGTCGGCTATGTCGGGCGGGATGTCGAGTCGATCATTCGCGATCTCGCGCATATTTCCGTTCGCATGGTTCGGCAACAGCGTACGGAAGAAGTCAAAGAAAAAGCGAAAAAACTCGCGGTTGAAAGACTGCTCGACGTGCTCGTTCCGGAACCGAAGCGCACGCAAAGTCCGCTCGGACGTCTTTTCGGCAATGTCGAAGAGCAACAGCCGGAGGCGGAAATTCCGTCGGACGACAAAAAACCCGGGCGCGAGTTCGTTCGCAAGCGGTTGGAAGCGGGCAAGCTCGAAGACGAAGTGATTGAATTGGAAGTGGCGGACGCCGCAAAGCCGATGGTCGGAATGTTCAGCGGCTCGTCTCTCGAAGGCATGAGTGACAACATTCAAGACATGATCGGCAGTCTGATTCCGAAGCGATTCAAGAAACGCAAAGTGACGGTCGCCGCCGCGCGGAAAATTCTCGAGCAGGAAGAGGCGGAGAAACTGATCGACATGGAAGAAGTCGGCGAGACGGCAGTCAAGCTCGCCGAGCACAGCGGCATTGTTTTTCTCGACGAGATCGACAAGGTAGCGGTCAAAGGCAGCACGGGCGGTCCGGACGTTTCGCGCGAGGGAGTTCAGCGAGACATTCTGCCGATCGTCGAAGGCTCGACGGTCATGACGAAATACGGTCCGGTCAAGACCGATCACATTCTGTTCATCGCGGCGGGTGCGTTTCACACGGCGAAGCCTTCGGATCTGATTCCGGAATTGCAAGGGCGTTTTCCGATTCGCGTCGAATTGAAGTCGCTCCGCAAGGAAGATTTCGAGCGCATTTTGACCGAGCCGCAAAACGCGCTGATCACGCAATACAAGGCATTGCTCGAAACCGAAGGCTTGAAGATCGAATTCAAAGACGAAGCGATCTCCCGGCTGGCGCAATTGGCGTCGGATGTCAACGAGCACACGGAAGATATCGGCGCGCGGCGGTTGCACACTCTGCTCGAAAAACTGTTGGAAGAAATTTCATTCGACGCGCCGGAAATGGTCGCCGAAGGCAAGACCGAAGTCGCCATCGATGCCGAGTACGTTGACAAGCGATTGAAAGACATTGCGAAGGATCATGACCTCTCGCAATTCATTTTGTGATCTCGGAGGACGGGATCAATGAATGCGGCAATCGTCGTTCCGATCTATAAACCGCGCGGCGCGGATTTGAAGTGGTTCGAGCGTATTTCGTTGCAACGCTGTTTGGAAGTCTTCGGCGGAAAATATCCGATCGTCTTCATTGCTCCGAATGATCGGGAGTTTGATTATCTCCCGCGCGGCGATCAATTTTATATCGCGAGATTTGATGCAAAGTATTTCGCCGGTGTCGGCGGTTACAATCAATTGATGTTGAGTCCGCATTTCTATGAAAAGTTCCGTGAGTTCGATTACATTTTGATCCATCAACTCGACGCGTTTGTGTTTTCGGATCGATTGCAGGAATTTTGTGAGCTCGGATATGATTATATCGGTGCGCCATGGTCGATTGCGGCAGGTTTAAAATCAACTCCGTTTCTGTATGTCGGCAACGGCGGGTTTTCATTGCGTCGAGTGAGAGCTTGCTTCTATGTGCTGTCAAAAAATTTCGATTTGATTAATTCACTGTCGTATCCGGAAGATGCGATGTTTTCTTATCTCGGTAAGATTCGTTCGGATGAATTCAAAGTTGCGCCGATTCGGACGGCGAGTCAATTTGCCGTCGAGCATCTGCCGGAACGATGGTGTCGCAAGAACGGAAACGTGTTGCCATTCGGTTGCCATGGTTGGTACGCGTTGAGCTCGGCATTTTACGTCAAGGTATTCTCCGAATTCGGATATGATCTTTTGCCGTACGAACATGTGATGGGGAACATCGATTTGATTAATCGTGACGGTTATCTGCAACAAGCAAGCATTCGTCGATTGATCAACAGGATCAATCACGGGCATTCATTGCTGAAATATCTGCCGTCGAATGAAAAATTCTTTGTCATGATTGCCGATGAGCAATCAAAGATTTTGGCACAACGTCTTTACTCTGAAGGTCTTCGCATCGTCAACACGAACAGCATTCCAATCCTCGTCAATGAAGATCAAATAAGCTTCGCGATTGTTGAGTTGATCCGCTCCAAAATGCGCGGTTTATTGTTGAGTTTGACGGACGACTCCCGACTGCTCGAATACGTTGCACGACACACACACAAGGGGCGTTCAGAGTTCGGTCGACGTCGTGTCGTTTTGGCAAGAGTACATGAAACAATCGGCGGTCATGCTTCGGAAGATGAGCCGTCCGAGCGTCGAGCGGCTTAAGCGATTGAGAATATATCACTGAAATGAAAAAGGGATGCGCCTCTGTTAAAGGTTGCATCCCGATTTTTTTTCCGCGCGGAACGTCGATCATTCCTTGGCGCGCGGAACATATTTCAGATTGTATTTCGTATGGTAATGAATGAGGTAATAGCCTTTCTCGGCGATATGGCGAATGTCGTCAACAATGCAGTACTGCCGAGTCTTCGGATAGATCAGCACGTCGCCTTCGTAAATGTCGAACTTGTCTTCGATCTTGATCGACGCCGGAATTTCTTCGAGGAACGAGCCCTCGACCACCGGCTCGACCAATTTATCGCCGCGCAACACCACGAAGCAATTGTAAAAATCTCGACCTTCTTCAAAGTACTGCTCGAGCGCGATCTTCGATGTCAATTCCAATTTCAACACTCCTTCCGATTGTCGTCGAAATCAGTTTAGCGTTTTACATGCGAAGTGTCAATTGATACATACAAAGCCGAGTCCGCACGGGTTGGAGACATTTTTTCATTGTCGTGACGGATGCCACTCCGGCGTTTTTCCCAAGCCGAACGGCATCAGGATTTTGCCGACGATGTGATCGACTTGTTCCTCAATTGTATGCGGCACGTTATAGAACGTAAGCATCGGCGGAATGATCATTGCGCCGCATTCGGAGAGCGTCGTCATGTTTCGGAGATGAATGGTGCTCAACGGCATCTCGCGCGGCACGATGATCAGGCGACGATGTTCTTTGATGCATACATCCGCCGCGCGGAGCAGGAGATTTTCGGCATAACCGATTGCGAGCCCGGCGACTGTCTTCATCGAGCACGGAACGATGATCATGCCGTCGTGAATGAACGAGCCGGAAGCGATATCCGCGTCGATATCTTCCATGCCGTAAGAATGGAAGGCGAGCTGTCGAATTTCAAACGGATCGAGATTTGTTTCATGCCGAATGGTGAGTTCCGCGCCGTGAGTAATGATCAGATATGTTTCGACGTCGAGCTTTTTCAATCGCCGAAGAAGCTCTATCGCAATGATCACGCCGCTCGCGCCGCTCATCCCGATGATCAATCGCATTACATCACCCCGTTCTCGAAAATGTTCGATTGCAGTCGGGCGTCGCGATATGTTTTGATCGTCAGGAATTCGGATATTTCAATCGGACGCCCGGCGACAAAGTATATCGGAAGAATACCGACATTTGCCGCGCCTTTGATGTCTTTGGAGAGACTGTCACCGATCATTGCGGCTTCTTCCGCGCGGACGTTGAGTTTTTCGAGCGCGAGTCGAAACATGATCGGCGAAGGCTTCTCGACGCCGGTCTCTTCGCTCGAAACGAGCGCGTCAATCAGATGCGAGAGACCGAGCTTCCGGATCTTTCGGAACTGAATTTGCGCCGTCATATCGGTGCAAACCGCCGTTTTGATCCCCGCCGATTTCAGCCGTTGCAGAAATTCAAACACGCCGTCATAGAGTTGCATGTGCTCGAGGAACGGCGTCCAATATGCTTCATACATTTCGAGAATATAATCAAACGGATTTTTGCCGAGCAATTCGAGCGTCGTTTGAAAGAAAAGCACGCGCGAATGTTGCCCCGAGCCTTCGGTCAGGCGTGTTTTGATGATGCGCCGAGACTCGGAATAGATTTTCAAAAATGTTTCTTCGTCGAGACCGAGCGTTTTTTCGGCGTATCGACAGAGATACTTCCGCGCGATCAAATCGGCGGCGTCGAAGTCGTACAGAGTGTTGTCGAGATCAAAAATGACGGCTTTGATCAATGTCAATCACTCCTTATTGCCGATGCTTACGGTGTGAATGACGTTGTAGCCGACGCGATTGAGTTTCGATTTGATATCGTCGATGACGGAGTCGGGAGCTTCAAATCGCATGACGACGTCGAATTTCTCGCCTTCGGGCTTTCGACAAGTGATCATACTGTCGAGATTGGCTCCGCTCTCGGCGCAAATTTTCGTGATCTCGGCGATGGTTCCGATGCGATTTTCGACTTCGAGCGTCAAGCGCGTTCTTTTTCCTGCCGGCAAGCCCATCAGACTGACGAAAGTCTTCAGAATATCCGTGGCGGTGATGATGCCGACGACATTGCCGATTTCGCTGATGACGGGCAAGCCGCCGACTTTGTTGTTGTACATGATCAGCGCGGCTTCTTCGATTGTGGCGTCTTCGTTGACGGTGATCACCTTGCGATGCATGATCTCTTTGACGGTGAGCTTGTCGAGGAGCGCGCGGACTTCAAAACGCGACAGCGTGGTTGCGGGCGAAGGCGAAACGCGCATTACGTCTCGATCGCTGAAATAGCCGACGAGTTTTCCGTTGTCGACGACGAGCATTCGATGGAAGTGATTTTTCTTCATAAGCCGCGCGGCTTCGGCGATTGTTGCGTCGCTTGAAACCGTGACGGGGTGCTTTGTCATTCTTTCTGCCACAAACATTTCACTCACTCCGATCTTTATAAAAAATCATGTCATGCCATTGTTGATTGCCGAGTGTGACGGCGGAAATGCCGACATATTGAAATCCGAAACGGCTGTAATAATCGATCTTCTCTTGCTTGCAAACGAGCACGGCGAATTTTTTTTGCGATTGCCGAAGCATTTCCGATAAGAGTTTTGCGGCAACCCCGCGTCGACGAAAATTCGGATCGACTCCGATACTCATCAATGCAAGTCCGTCCGAATTCTGCTCAATCGGCGGCTTCGGCGAATAAAAGCGATTGTCGAGCCGCGCGGATGAAGTCGAAAGTGCATTGATATATCCGACGATGCGCCCGTCGACGACGGCGATCATATTCGAGCGGGCGGCGATCATCTCGAGCGAGTCCGCTTCCGAAGGCGGAAAACATGTCGCTTCCAATTTGGCAATCGCCTCGAGATCATTCTCCGACGCCCGGCGAATTTCCCAATCCATTTCGATTTTCCTCCCATCGATTGCAGTTTTAATTCAAGGGCAATACGATTCGAGTTTGCCGTAATCGGTTATATCGTCATGCAGGGGTGTGACTGAAACATAGCCGCATTCGACGGCGTAAATATCCGTGCCTTCGGAGCGATCGATATCGTAGACTTGTCCGCCGATGCGATAATACGTTTTGTCTTCTTCATTCAGCAACTTAAACGCGTTGATGTAATCTCGCCGCCCGAGTTTTGTGTAAACGAACTCCGCGCGGCTGTTTTTGTACTGCTTCGGAAAATTTATGTTGCAGAAAAAATTCCGATCCCGATTCCATATGTCAATCAAAAATTCCGCGACTGCTTCCGCCGCGTCCTCGAACTCGATCTCCGAGGCAATGTCGAGCGAAACCGCCAATGCCGCAATTTCATGCAAATGTCCTTCGAGTGCCGCGCCGACCGTTCCGGAATAAACCACATCCGTTGCGAGATTCGCGCCGTGATTGATGCCGCTGATGACAACGTCCGGCTTTGCGGTCGGATTGATTGCCTCGAGATATATCTTGACGCAATCGGTCGGAGTGCCGCCAATCTCCCACGCCTCGATTCTGCCGTTGAGCGGGAGCTCATGTTCGTCAAGCAATTCTTTGAGGCGACTCGGACGGACGCGTTTGAATTCGATCTGCTTATGAATTGACAGTGCATGCGACATGCCGCTCTGCTGTTCCATGGGCGCGGCGATGATTATGTCGTGTTCTTTCGACAGCACGGAAGCGAGTGCCCAAATGCCTTTTGCCGCAATGCCGTCGTCGTTTGTCAACAGGATTTTCAATGCATTCACCTCCAACTGTGAACTTCAGATTAACAAGCTCAATTGTCGTTGACGATGGCGAGAATTTGTTCTTGTGTCCAACCCGTTACGAAAGCAATGGTATTGATCGAAATATCCTCTTTCAGCATTTTCTTAATAACAAGGATATATGCCGGTTTACGGCAAACGGTTATGGTTTCTTCACGCTCAATATTTTTTGAAACAGCCTTCAAACGTTCATTTACAAAACTTTCCACGAATCCTTCTACGAATCCTTCCCAATACGCTAAGTGTTCTACTTCAGCAATATGTTCCATGTAATGCATATGAGTAATATCCAATTTTGATCAATCCTTCTTGCAGCCATGCGAATATGCCTCATGATTCATCTTTAATGCCGTTCAGTCGGCTTTTACGATATTTTCGATCTGTTCTCTCGACAAGCCGGTTGCGATCTCGATGAAATTGATCGGCGTGCCTGCCGCAAAAAATTTCTTAATCATGGCGATCTTTTCCTGTTCGCGCCCGATTTCGATTCCTTTGTTGCGCGCGAAGAATTTTGCCTCCGCGATATGTTCCGAGTATTCCACATGCATCATCCTTAATGCCGCTCAGTCGGCTTTAATGATACCTTCGATCTGTTCTTTCGACAAGCCGGTTGCCTCTTCAATGAAATTGATCGGAGTGCCTGCCGCCCAAAATTTCTTGATCATGGCGATCTTTTCCTGTTCGCGTCCGAGTTCAACTCCTTCTGCGCGTCCGCGTTCGACTCCCTCTGCGCGCCCGCGTTCAACTCCCTTTGCGAGCCCGATTTCAATGCCTTCGTTGCGAGCGAAGAACTTTTCCTCCGCGATATGTTCCGTGTAATGCATGTAATCAGCCCTTTCAATTCTCGATTGCTTGACAAGCTTCACCGCGTCGTCGAGTTCATCCACAAACGAGTTCTCGACTTTCAACCCTCCGACATATTGAAGAAAGGCTTGCAAATCGCCGTCGATCTCGCCGAGCTTGCCTTTCGAGTTCAATATGATCTTCGTCGCGCCGTCATTCAGCAAAATGCCGGTATCATCTTCGCATTTTTGTCGAAACACGTATTTGTACCGCTCCGCGCCGAAGTAATCAAACGTACAGATGAAAATGATGTAAGACTCGCCCAATTCGTAATAATGCTGACCTTTGTTGAGCGCGTTGAAATCAATCGTACTCTGATAGTACCGCATGCGCCTGCCGAGCTCGTGTTTTTTCGACGTCTGAATTTCGACATCGAAATGTTTGCGTCCGTCTTTCGACTGAACATACACGTCGAGCCGAATGCCTTTGCTCAGACCATGCTCTGTCAGCGTCTTCTCCCGTTCCGGATACACGATCTCATCGATCTCAAACTCGAGAATGAGCTCGAGCAGCCGTTTGCAAATGCCCGGATTTTTCTCCATTACCCGATTGAAGATGAAGTCATTGCTGATTGTAAGTTGATCCCAATCTTTTACCATTTTTATTTCTCCGATTCAAACAAAGCCCGTGCAAATTCGTCGGCATCGAAAGGACGAAG
>CALGGX010000137.1 GCA_937916025.1 uncultured Selenomonadales bacterium | reverse complement strand
TTTCGACATCACCGGTTTTCAAGACCGGCTCCTTAAACCGCTCGGACACCTCTCCGCGTTTAAAGTAATATTATCAAACTTCAATTTCAATGTCAAGGCTTACGAAACTTTGACGCTGATCATTCCCTCGAGCCCGCGCATTTTTTCAAGCACGTCGATGTTCTTCGCGCCGCCGTGATTGTACACGTCGAGCTCGATGTACATCAGCCCGACATCATTCTCATCCGCGCGCCCTTTGATCGATCGGACTTTCAAATCCAATTCGTCGAGCTTGCGATTAATCACGAGCATCTGCCCCGGTTGATCCGAGCAATGCAACAGGATCGTCAGGTTTCGTTCATGCATCAACCACTCGTCGATGCGGCTCAACGTCCCGAGCGTCGCGAAAACCAACGCCGTCGTGAACAGCGCGCCCGTGTAATATCCCGCGCCGACCGCCAACCCCACGCCGGCCACGACCCATAAGCACGCCGCCGTCGTCAAGCCGATGACCGTCAAGCCCTCTTTCATGATCGCGCCCGCGCCGAGGAAGCCGATGCCCGAGACAACTTGCGCCGCCAATCGAGCCGGATCGGCGTTCGTCCGCCCCTCGACATTGAGATACAACGCTTCCGATAACACCATGATCAAACACGAGCCCAGACATACCAAAATGTTCGTCCGAAGCCCCGCGACTTTTCTTCGCGACTGCCGCTCGTAGCCGATCACTCCGCCCAGCACGCATGACAACGCCAATCGCAACAACAATTCCCATTCACTCATCGAAACGCTCCGCCTTCGTCCAATCTTTGTACGGTCTCAAAACCAATTCGCTGTTGTAATATCTCTTCAAACCGGTAACTTCGCGCCCGAGCCATGTCGGCAATTCGACGCGCTCGTCTTCGCTGCTCAATTCGATCTCCGCAAGGATCAATCCTGCATTGTCGCCGTCGAAAACATCAAGCTCGACGCGTCCGATAACGTATCGCGTTTTTTCGATCAACGCGCCTTTGCACAGTCGAAACAATTCTTCCGCATCCGAAGCCGGAATTTCATATTCGTATTCCAAACGCGAAATTCCGTCCGTCGACGCGCGACTTTTAATCGTCAATCGCCCGTGCCCGCCCTTCAATCGGACGCGTACCGTCGGATCGAACGACAGATATCCCTGCACGATCCGAGTGCCCGATTCGAGCGGCGGCAATCTCTTCACCAAATATTTTCGCTCGATTTCCAAAGCCATTTACTCTTGCACTCCCTTTGCCTTTGCGCTAAAATCGTTTATGAATTTAACTCGTACATTCAGAAATGAGGTCATCAATTGATAGAAGATAATTCGTCCGTCAAGCCGCGCAAACGTCGTCGCTTTTGGCCCGTTCTGCTGTTGATTTTCTGTTTTGCCGCGTCTGCCGTCGCCGGCTCGCTTTTTGCTTCAAAAACGATCAAGAGTCTCGCGAAATCCAATCGCAATATCGCCGAGATTGTCGAGGAGCCGGAACTGCTTAAAGTTTCCGACAAGACGACGGTTTTGATCATGGGCGTCGACGAGCGCGAGGACGACGTCGGACGCTCCGATACTCTCATCGTCGCCACGATCGATCCGAAGATCAATCAAGCCGCATTGCTGTCGATCCCGCGCGATACCCGCGTCAAAGTCGGCAATCGCGGTTTCGACAAGATCAATGCCGCGTATGCTTACGGCGGCGAACGACTTGCCGAGAAAACCGTCGAGAATTTCCTCGGCATCGACATCGATCATTATGTCATTGTCAACACGCATGCGTTTGTCGATCTCGTCGACGCGATCGGCGGCATCGACATTGATGTCGAAAAGCGCATGTATTACGAAGACCCTTGGGATGACGATGGCGGGCTCGTGATTGATCTGTATCCGGGCTTTCAACATCTTGACGGAGCCGACGCCGTCACTTATGTCAGATACAGAGACTCCGAGGGCGATATCGGGCGCGTCAAGCGTCAACAGAAATTCATTGCCGCCGTTGCCGATAAATTGACTTCGCCTTCGATCATTCCCGAAATTCCCACGCTGATTAAAGAGACGATCGACGCGATCAAAACCGATCTGTCGATGCGGCAGATGCTCGAGCTCGCCGGTTCGCTCGCGGATGCTTACAAAAACGGCATCGAAATGGATATGGTTCCCGGGCAGCCGATTTACATCGACGACGTTTCGTATTGGATCCCCGATGTGGAAATGGTGCGGCTGTCGGTGGCGGATGCGCTCGGCATCGAAGTCGATCCGTTCCTGCGCGAGAGAATGCGCGATGCGGCGTCGGAATATCAATCGTCGATCCCCGAGCACGCCTCGCGAGCCGATGATGAAAATCCCGTCGGGCGTCCGTACTCGCGCGAGCGGACTTCTGAAAGACGTTCGGAGGAACGAAATTCCGACAGAAGATCGTCCGATCGGCTCGAGCGAAATTCCAATGATCGGAACGAGCGGACGGATTCGGTTGAGCGGCTCGAGCGCGATTCCGATGATCGATTGGAACGGCTCGAGCAGAATTATGATCGCATGTCCGAGCGTCAATCGGAAGATCGGAATGATCGATACGCTCAAGATCGATATGATCGAGAGACGGAACGCAACGAACGAAGCGATGCCGGTTCTTATTCCGATCGAAGTTCCGATCGATACTCGGATCAAAATATCGAGCGGTATTCGGATCGATACTCGGAGCGGTATTCGGATTTGCCTGAAAGAACGTCCGAGGAACGGAGTTACGACGATCGCTCGGAGCGACGCAACGACACACGCATCGAGCGGATTTACGACGGCGATTCGGAGTATGAAGAGCCGCGTCCGCCTTCGCCCGACGATTACAGGAGATGATTGATCATGATTGAAACGTTGCCGGATTGGCGATTGATCATCACGGCGTATCTGCTCGGCTCGATTCCGTTCGGCTTGATTCTCGGCAAGTTGATCCGGCACACCGATTTGCGAACGGTCGGCTCGAAAAACATCGGCGCGACAAACGCGTGGCGTTGCCTCGGACGTAACGCCGGACTTTCGGTTTTCTTCTGCGATTTCGCAAAAGGCTACATTGCCTGCCGGATATGTCTGAATTACTCCTCGTATGTGTATGATGCGCTGTTAGTGGCCGCCGCCGCCATCATCGGGCATTGCCTTTCGATCTTTCTGAAATTCAAAGGCGGCAAAGCAGTATCCACTTCCGCGGGCTGCCTTGCCTGCCTGATGCCTGACGTTGCCGTGTGTTTGATAATTGTCTGGGGCATTTGTTTCGGAATCACTCGGACGGTTTCGATTGCGAGTTGCATTGCGGCAATCGGCGCGCCGATTCTCGCGGCGGCGTTTTTGTATCCGAAGCCGCTGATCTGTTTTTGCGCGGCGGCGACGCTGTTCGTGCTCGTCCGACATAAAGACAACATCAAACGCATATTCGCCGGCGAAGAACTGCATTTTTAATTCGTAATTCGTAATTCTTAATGCGTAATTGAGAGAACGGTTTCAACTTTTAATTCCGCATTCCAAATTCAAAATTCCAAATTTCTAATTCAAAATTCCTAACTCCTAACTCCAAATTCCTAATTATGCATTACGAATTACGCATTACGCATTACGCATTGCCTTCAAAAAGTTTTGTAACATTAATCTTCCGTCCGGCGTCAAAATCGATTCGGGATGAAATTGCACGCCTTCAACATCGAATTGCCGATGCCGCAAGCCCATGATCGTGCCGTCTTCGAGCCGACTCGTCACTTCCAAACAATCGGGAAGCGTCTCGCGCTCGACAATCAGCGAGTGATATCGCCCGACTTCTGCCGGATTCGGCAATCCTTCATACAATCCGCGCCCGTTGTGCAACAGCTTCGATGCCTTGCCGTGGACGATTTTTTTATTGCGAACGATCTTGCCGCCGAATACTTCTCCAATCGCCTGATGCCCGAGACATATGCCGAGGATCGGCAATTCGCCCGCGAAGGTTCGGATCAAATCTTCGCTGATGCCCGCTTCCGAAGGAACGCCCGGTCCCGGCGAGATCACTATGCCGTCGTATTTTCGCGCGTCAATATCCGAAACCGCAATTTCGTCATTGCGCCGTACTTCGAGCTCCGCGCCAAGCTCTGCCAACATCTGATACACGTTGTAAACGAAGCTGTCGTAGTTGTCAATCAGCAGAAGCATTGCGCTCCACCTCCCGCACGACCTGCCGCATTGCCGCCGATTTGTTCAGCACTTCATTCCATTCATTGATCGGAACCGAATCCGCGACAATGCCGCCGCCGGCTTGAATGACGCCGATCCGATCCCTTTCGATGCGCATCGTCCGCAAATCGATGCACATGTCGAGATTGCCCGCAAAGTCGATGTAGCCGACGACGCCCGCATAACTGCCGCGCGGAACCGGCTCGAGTTGATTGATCAATTCCATTGCGCGGAGCTTCGGCGCGCCGCTCACGGTTCCTGCAGGGAATGTTGCCTTCAAAGCATCGAAGGCTTCCAAATCCGTCCGCAAAGTGCCTTCGACGCTCGAGACCAAATGCATGACATGGCTGAACCGCTCGACACTCCGCAATTTCGTCACTCGAACCGTACCGGCTTCAGAAATGCGCCCGAGATCGTTGCGCGCCAGATCAACCAGCATCGCGTGCTCGGCGAGTTCTTTTTCGTCATGCAACAATTCGTCGGCGAGTCGCACATCTTCTTCCGACGTTGCTCCGCGCGGACGCGTGCCCGCAATCGGATATGTCCACACGCGCCGCCCATGCACCCGCACGAGCATCTCCGGAGACGCCCCGCACAGTTTGTTCTCGCCGAAGTTGATGTAATACATGTAAGGCGAGCCGTTGACTTGCCGCAATCGGCGATAGTACTCAAAACCCGGGCGCGTGAGTTTTTCTCGAAATTGCACGCTCGGAACGACTTGAAACACTTCGCCCGCAAAAATATTTTCCTTGAGCGTCTCGATCATGTCTTCGTAAGACTTCGGCATCGGAGGACGTTCGGAATTATCGACGATGCGTTTGATTGTCGACGGGCTTGAAGGCAGTGCCGCGCGGAGCTTTTCGACGGTCGAGTACAATTCGCGCCGCGCGTCTTCGTAACTCCGCTCCGGCTCCTCACGATCGACTTCCGACAGGCAGACGAGCCGAACGGTTTGTTTCAAAGCGTCGTGAATGACCATTACTCGGCTGATCATCAATTCGCCGAGCAGTTGCTCTTCTTCGAGCTCGAGACCGCGCACGCGATCGAACGTCGCCGCTGTTTCGTAATTCAAATAGCCGACGAGTCCGCCGCTCATCAAAGGCTCCGAACTGCCTTTGACCTGCCAACGCCGCAAGTACTTTTTGATCGTGTCGATCGGCTTGCCGCTCCACGAACGCAAACGATCGCCTTCGAGAATCAGCAATTTTTGCGGATATATCTGAACCCGCGCGAGCGGCTCCGCGCCGATGAAGCTGTATCTTCCGAACGCCTCTTGCGTCGTGTCGACCGACTCGAGAATGTAGCCCTTGCCTTCGCCGACCAGTTTCAGATATATCGACACGGGCGTTTCGACGTCGAGCGTCAATTCTTCTTCGATTGCAATCACGCGTTCCGACGCCGCGCGGAGTTTGTATTCTTCAAAATTCGGCTTCATTTCGCATTCACCATGCGATTGATCGCGCTGAGCAAAGCCCGCACCGACGCATTGATGATGTCGGTATCCATGCCCGCGCCGAAATGTTTTTTGCCTTCGGCGTCCGTCAAGCCGATGTACGCAATCGCGCGCGCATCCTGCCCCGTTTCGAGCGCGTGCTCGGAATATGTCACGTCTTTGTATTTCAAACCGAAACGCGTCTGCAAAGCATTCGAGATCGCATCGAGCCGACCGTTGCCGCGCGCTTCGAGATGTTCGAGTCGCCCTTCGTGTTCGATCTCAACCCAGCCGCGCCGCGCGCCGTCCGGCTCTTTTTTCAACAGAAAATCGGCGAGCTTGTACGGCTCCTCGACATTGACGTATTCGTCCAAAAACAGTTGATAAATCTCTTCCGGCAACAGCTCTTTATGCCCGCGATCGGAAACGCCCTTGACGATGTAACCGAACGCCTCGCGCATTTTCTTCGGCAATTCGATCCCGAACCGATGCTCGAGAATGTAGCCGACGCCGCCCTTGCCGCTCTGCGAATTGATCCGAATCACGTCCGACTCGTATTCGCGCCCGACATCTTTCGGATCGATCGGAAGATACGGCACCGTCCACTGCTCGGGATGTTTTTCTTCGCGATAACGCATGCCTTTTGCGATTGCGTCCTGATGCGAGCCGCTGAATGCCGTGAAGACCAAAGCTCCGGCGTAAGGTTGCCGTTCATGCACGCGCATTCGCGTCAAACGCTCGTATGTCTCGACCAACGGCGGCAAATTGGAAAAATCCAGTCCCGGCTCGACGCCGAGCACTTTCATGTTCAACGCCAGCGTCACGATGTCGACATTGCCGGTGCGCTCGCCGTTGCCGAACAGCGTGCCCTCGACGCGATCCGCGCCCGCCAGCAAACCCATCTCCGTATCGGCAACACCGCAACCGCGATCGTTGTGCGGATGCAAACTCAACACGACCGCGTCGCGATACTTCAGCCCTTGATTGATGTACGCAATCTGCGCGCCGTAGACATGCGGCATCGACAGCTCCACCGTCACCGGAATGTTGATGATCGCCTTGCGCTCCGCCGTCGGCTTCCAAACATCGAGCACGGCATTGCAGACTTCGAGCGCGTAATCCGGCTCCGTGCCCGTGAAACTCTCGGGCGAGTACTCGAAACGATACGGACGATCGCCGGTGAGTTCTTTCAGCAATTGCGCGCCTTCGATTGCGATCTGTTTGATCTCGTCTTTCGACTTCTGAAACACCTGCTCGCGTTGCGCGATTGAGGTCGAATTGTAGACATGCACGATCGCCCGCTCGCAACCGTCAAGTGCCTCGAAGGTTCGGCGAATGATGTGCTCGCGCGCTTGTGTCAGTACCTGCACCGTCACGTCCGGCGGAATCAGATCGTCTTCGATCAGCCGACGGAGCAGTTGATATTCCGTTTCCGACGCCGCGGGGAAGCCGATTTCGATCTCTTTGAAGCCGACTTGAATGAGCATTTTGTAGAACTCGATCTTTTCGTCGATCGACATCGGAATGATCAGCGATTGATTGCCGTCACGCAAATCGACGCTGCACCACACCGGCGCGACCGTCGGAAATTCTTTCTGCAAAAAACTGTAATCCGCCTTCGGCGGCATGACGTACTGAGCACAGTATTTCAATGTTATAACCTGCCTTTCATTGAATGAGAAAATTCTTTTCTATATAGAACGAGACTTCGCGCCAAATGATCGCCGCCGACGCCGCGCCGGGATCGATGTGTCCGACCGAGCGCGCGCCGAGATAAGATGCGCGTCCGCGTTTCGCCTCGAGTTCTTTCGTGTATTCGACGGCATTTCGAGCAGTCTCGCGTCCGAGCTTGAGGGCTTCCGATAACGGCATGTCCGAATTGTCGACGAACACTTTTTCGAGCGGAATCGTCACGTCGAGGATTGTCTTATCGCCCGCAACCGCATGCCCGCGCTTCTGAATTGCCGCATTGAACGCGCTCAAAAACCTCCCGATCGTCTTCGTGTCGAGCTTGGCGTCCGGTGCTTCGAGAGCTCGCGCGCCGGCCATGAATCCGCTTCCGAACAACGGTCCCGCCGGGCCGCCCACGTTCATCAAAAACGCCTCGCCGACCAATTTCGCCAACTCCGCCGCCGAAAAATCATTGCCGTTTCGTTCGTCGATATCTTCCAATGCCGATTGCGCGCCGCGCGCCATGTTGATGCCGTGATCTCCGTCGCCGATCTTGGTGTCGAGCTCCGTGAGATAATCGCGCTCTTTGATCAAGGCATTCGCGCCTGCTTTGACTGCTCCGATCATTTTGGTTGCACCTCCAATTTTGATTGCATTTTATCACGTTTCGCATTTTAGTCAAGTTGACAAACTGCAATGCGTAATGCATAATGCATAATGCGTAATGCGTAATGCGTAATGCGTAATTGGATTGATGGTTTTTAATTACGAATTAAGAATTACGAATTACGAATTGAAAAAGCATCTCCGCTC
>CALGGX010000136.1 GCA_937916025.1 uncultured Selenomonadales bacterium | reverse complement strand
TGTGGCAGGTTGATGCGGACGGGTTCGGTATCGACCTGCAGATCGATTTTTTGCTCGCCCGTCAAACCGACAGTGCCTTTCGCCGTCCAATGATCGGTGCCTTCCTTCGTCAGGCTGAAGTCGTCGACTCGGACTTCCGCAAGCGAGCCGCTCGCCGAGAATTTAACCGAATCGTACGGCTGATTGATAAACATGCCCTTGAAGTGCTCGCCCTCGCGCTTTGAATTGTCAATCGCCGTGAATTTCACGTCGACGGCGGGATTGTCGAGCGAGCCCGTGATCTTGCCCTTGAAGTCCGACAAGCCGCTGATCAATTGCGGCAGGGGCTGGGCGTAAGCGATCGGCAACAGCGTCGATTGATCGGAGACGTCATTGCGCGCGACATTGATGCCGGACGCGATCGAGGGCGGAAGGAGATTGTTGATGAATGAGAGATCGACATGCCCGCCGTAGAAATTCAGATCGAGCGCGCGCCCGATCTTGATCGTGCCCTCGACGCCGATCGAACCTCGATTCGGCATTGCCATGCTCAAGTAATCGATGCGGAGCTCGTTGACCTGCGCATAAAACGACGTGTCGATCTGCGTAATGGGAATGTCGCGGACATAAATATCGGTGGCGTTTGCGGAGCCGTAAACCTTCAATTGATGAAGATCGTCGCCGACGCCGTTGATGCCGAGATCGGCGTTGATCTCGCCGCTCATGCCTTCGAGCGCGGGAACGTAATCGACCAATTGCCCGGCGTCGATACCGAATGTTTTGACGTGTGCGTTGAACGCGAGATCGGACGCCTGCAATTCCGCATCGCCTTTGATCGAGCCGCCGAATGTATTCGCCGAGAGATCGGAGAGATACACGGCGTTGTCGAAGTACTTGAAATGCGTCTTGATGTCGGACGCGTAGAGCCCGTTGTAAGCGATCGACGGGACTTCGATGTCGGCTTCGACCAAGGGACGGTCGGTCGTGCCCGTCAATTGCGCGGTAAACGCGGCAACGCTGTCGACGGGAATTGTATTGAGCACCGCACTCGGTTGGAAGCGGTCGGACGACGCCTGCAATTCAAAGTACGGAGTATCGCCGTCGATTTTGATCTTGCCGCTCACGTCGGCGAATTGATCGTTTGCGGCGATCGAAGCGGCGAGTTGAATTTCTTTGTTGTTGAAAGTTACGGAACCGTTGACGGCATCGATGATTGTCTCCTCGACGCGAACACTGCCGCCGGAAACATTCGACTGCCCGCGGACTTTCAACTCTTCGCCGTGCCGGGCAATGCTGATGTTCGTTTTTGACAGCAGACCGCCGAGAATTTCGACGCCCTCGGGAATTTTTTCGGCGGGAATGAACGGCAGGTAATCTTCAATATCCGCGCGGTCGGCTTTGATGTCGAATGTCTGATTGCTGCCGCGAATGAGCGCATCGACAATCAAATTCGTATCGAGAGAAGTCGTCTTGACATGCGCTTTGATGTCGTTTGCGCCGTTGATTTTGACATTCGTATCGACATTGTGCAGATTGATCGGATTATTGTCGTAAGAAGTCGTGAGCAATTCTGAAGTGCCGTTGAGAAGAATATCCGAAGTGCCGTCGAATTGCAGTGAAGCATTGAGTTTATCGGCATTGATCTTGCCGAGATTCGGATCATTCAAATCGACATGGAGATTGCTGTCGATGAGTTTGACTTCGGCATTGAAATTCGTCTCGCCTTCGCTCGTTTTTATATCGGAAAAATTCCAAGAGCCGTCGTCTCGCTTGACGATGAATGCTTCGGCGTCGGTGACGGTGATCTCGTCGATGGCGGAAGCGGGATCGGT